>CAMLNK010000765.1 GCA_946481035.1 uncultured Dyadobacter sp.
TGCCAGACCAGAGGTTTCCAGGTTATATTGTTTTTTGCGTATTTCCGGGCTTTGGCCGTAAGCCGTACCCAGGCACAGGATAAAGAAGAAAAGGAGACTGATCTGTTTTTTCATTGCAATGTGACTTTAATGATATTACTAATCGCCGGAAGCGTGGTGAACTTGTTCGGGTTGGGAACCGGGCCGATGGCCTTGCTTTCATTCAGCGGTGTGCCTGCGAGATTGAACTGCGTAATGCCCGCTCCCGGGAACTGGTCGATGGCCGTACCGTTGTCGTATAACGCAACAGCTCCCGACACGTCTCCGCTCGCATTACCGTCGATGTCCTTACCACTGGTGGCAAAAAACCAGTCGTTGGAAAAGCCGTACATGGTCGCGATGGCAATGCGGTCACCCGATGAAAGCGCGAGTGGTTGTGAAACTTTGCCGCCGGGATTTCCGCCGATTTTAGGTAATAGCACTGTACTGGCCGGTTCTTTAAGTACATACACATTTTTAATACCACTCTTCATTTTTAATGCGGCTGCCAGCACATCGGCATTTCCTTTCTGCGCCAGCTCTTTCAAGCCTTCACCGCGGTCGTTTTCTCCGGATTTGAAAAAGGGATTTTCACTGCCATTGTAAACAACAACCAACACCGGAGAGAGCGGGGTAAATATGCCGGTTTGCGAGGTAAGCCAGGTGCTGAGCGGTGCATTGTCGCCTGCTTCGGCAATACGGGTCAATGCGTCGGTGGTCGCTTTACCTTCCGAGTAAACAGGTTCGGGTAGTAACAGATTGCCTCCGGCTACATAGGAAATTGCCCATACGCCGGGGCTGAAAGGGGTTTCGTTCGCCGTGCCGCCCGACTGGTTTTTGATGGTAATGGTAAACATCGAATTGCCGTCATAGGCCAGCGAAACATTCATAAGCTGTGCGGCGGGCAGAAATGCGTGACCGTACTCGTCCATACCCGCTACTTCCTTGATATTGCGGGGCGTGGCTTCGGCCACACCCGGATGCGTTACGCTCATACCGGGCGCCTGGTTTACCCGCGAGCCATTGTCCCATAGTTTAATCTGCGCGGAAACGTCGCCGGTAATGGGCATGCCATTATCCTCATACAATTTAATGCCCGGATTGGCCGGTGCGAAAAACAGGTCGTTGCTCCAACCGTACATCGTTGCGAAGGTGAGCCGCTGGTTTTTAGCAGCCGAAAAAGAGAAGGATACCGACTGGCCGGGCAATATGACCGGGGGTGTGCCTGTCCCTTTGAATGTGCCCGATTCTACGAGCGGTTTGCTGTCGAGTACGTTTTCAATGGTAATGGTTTTAGCAGTTGGCTGCGGATCGTGGTCCTCGGTGCAGGCTCCGAAAATAAGGGCCGTAAGCGACAGCCCTACCAGAGATTTGATCATGTCTTGGTCCGTTTTGAGTGTTTGGATGATGCAAAGCAACAAACCCGGTATCCCAGCGCAGTAACGGAATTATAACAAAAGTATCACAGCGGCATTCGATGCTGTTTTATTTGTAAACTTTGCAGAAAATCAGTGAATATGGACACCAAAAATGTGCTGATCGTCGAGGACGATACCAACATTACCGAACTGCTTTCCATCCACTTGTCCGACCTGGGCTGCAAGGTGATTTCGGAGAAAAATGGGCAGAACGGGCTCGCGCGGGCGCAGGGCGAGACCTTCGACCTGATTATCCTGGACGTGATGCTTCCCGGCCTGAACGGCATGGAAATTTGCCGGAAGATCCGCCAGGGCGACCGGCAGACGCCGATTATGATGCTCACCGCGCGCTCAGAAGAAATCGATAAGGTAATGGGCCTGGAAACCGGCGCGGACGACTACCTGACCAAGCCATTCAGCGTGCGCGAATTCATTGCCCGGGTGCGGGTAATTTTCAGAAGAAGTGAAGAAAAAGCCAGGTACGCCGCACCGGCACCGCAGCTGATCAGCATTGCCGGACTGGAAATCGACATCGATAAGCGCAAGGTAATGCTGCGCGGTGAGCGGCTCGATCTGTCGCCCCGCGAATTCGAACTGATCGTGCTGCTGGCGTCCAATCCCGGGAAAAGTTACAGCCGCAAGCAGTTGCTGAGCCTGGTGTGGGGTTATGATTTTGAGGGGTATGAACATACGGTCAATACCCATATCAACCGGTTGAGAGGAAAAATCGAGGCCGATGCTTCCAATCCATTATTTGTACTAACCACCTGGGGCATTGGCTACCGGTTTAACGAAGATCTGTAAAATGTCAGTAAGAACTATCGGTGGCAACCTCCTTTTCTGGAAGATAAGCGGCGTTTTTGCAAGCCTGTTGATTATCCTGGGGATCGTGTTTGTGATGACCGCTTCCCGGTTTTCGAAGTCGTATTACATGACCGCCCATCAGCAGCTGTACGGCGGCATCGCCCAGCACCTTGCCACTTTTACCCAGCCCATTAAAAACGGCAAACCGGACACGACAGTCACCCACGACATTATCCATTCCACGATGGTTGCCAACCCAAGCGTAGAGGTATATCTGCTCGACACGCTGGGAAATATAACCGACTACGTGGTGCCGGAAGCAACCGTGCAGATGAATAAGGTCGACATGGCGAAAGTGAGGGGATGGCTCGCTGCCGGTACTGAAAAGCCATTGGGCGACAACCCCAAACGACCGGGCGAAGCCAGTATTTTTTCCGTCGCGCCGGTGCTCGAAGGCGGGCATAAGGTCGGCTATGTGTACGCGGTGCTAGCCAGCGAGACCCAGAAGCAGATTTTAGCTTCGTTGACCGATAACCTGAATTTCAGGCTTACCACCTACATTTTCTTTGCTGCATTGCTCGGCGCATTTGTAGTAGGGCTGCTTACTTTTTTTCTGATCACCGACAGTGTGTGCAGCATTGCCGGGGTCGTCAAGCGGTTCAAGGACGGCGACCACTCGGCCCGCGTGAACGGGTATGCAAAGGGAAATCTCGGCGTGCTTACTTCGACATTCAACGACATGGCCGACGTGATTGTCGATAATATCGAAAAGATCACCGCCACCGACCGTCTCCGGCAGGAGCTGATCGCCAACGTTTCGCACGATCTGCGGACGCCGCTTTCGATCATGCAGGGGTATGTAGAGACGCTGATGATCAAAAACGACACGCTCTCGGCGCCGGAAAAGGAGCGCTACCTATCCATTGTACATGAAGGTACCCGCAAACTTTCGGGACTAGTCGACCAGCTGTTTCAGTATTCCAAGCTGGAAGCCAATGTGGTATCGGTTCAAAAAGAGACATTTCCACTCGGTGAGCTGGTGTCGGACATTCTCAGTTCCTACCAGCTGAAAGCCGGCGCTAGCAACATCCGGTTGTCGCTCGAAGCCCCGCCCGCATTGCCGCCTGTTTTTGCCGACATCGCTTTGACGGAAAGGGTCTTCCAGAACCTGCTGGACAACGCATTTAAATTCAC
>CAMLNK010000766.1 GCA_946481035.1 uncultured Dyadobacter sp.
GTTATTGCATTGAATGTCAATTACGTAGCGTTCGATGACATTCTTATTCTCGGCATTATCCCCGAATTTTCGAAAGCCGATCTGGCAGGTAAATGGAAGCTGCTGACGACCCTTTTTCCCGAACACCGGCTGGTATTCTCCCGCTCGGTAATCCTGCTGCTTGAAAACACATTTGGTACCGTAAACCTGGTTTGGCCGATGATCATCGCCAACACCTGCTGGGCGCTTTGCGCGCTGGTTTTCTATCGGGCGTTCAGGCATTTACGGCTTTCTGTCTGGTATTTTGTGCCGGTGATGTGGCTGTGGTTCAATATCCAATCGTTTGAAAACATCTTCTGGGGCGTGAGCTCGCTCTGCAATTTTGGCGTGATCCTTTTCGTGCTTTGCGCGCTCTATTTTGCAGTTTACAAGCCGGAGCGGATTGCGGTTTCGCTGCTTTTCGCCGTTGCGGCGACATTTACCTACGGCAACGGACTGATGGTTTTCCCGGTTATAGGGCTGTTGGTACTGCTCGGAGGTTACAGAAAGCAATTCTTCGTCACGTTGTCGACCACACTCGTTATCGCAGTCATTTATTTCATCGATTTCACCCCCATTACCCAAAACCTCGACCTCTCAAACCCGCGACAGGTAAAGGAAGGCTTCTTCGGTTTCTTCGGTTTTATAGGCTCCTGGGCAACACTTACTGCTTACAGCACTCCTATCCGCGGATTGTACATTGCCGTCGCAATGGGTATGCTGATGATCGCCGGCCTGCTCTTTTTGTACCGAAAACAATACATTCCACTCTGGAATTCGGCCTGGCTGAAAGGGCGTTATACCAATCAAACTGCCCTTTTTGCACTCGCAATCGCCATTTTCACGGGCATTACCGCCCTCGCGCTCACATACAAGCGTATTCCTACGGATACGTTCGAAGGCATGTTCAAAGGGCGTTACCGGATGTACTCGACGCTCTGGTGCATTGCCTTGTATTTCGGATTTCTTGCTATTGTACAAAATGCAGGGCGGAGAAAGTTCGCTCCCGGAATATTGATTGCCGCCGTTATCATCAACCTCGTGCTGCTGCACAGCAATTTTGCAGAGGCCGTCAACAACCGCCGTGCAGCCATTGCGCAGGAGTTCAATGCACGTTACAATGCCGATTGGCTCGGAATCCGCATGTTTTCGATGGATCAGCGGCATTATGAAAAGATCCGCTCCTATTATCGCTCCGCTGATCCGCTGGCTGAAAACTGGAACCCGCGGGCAGATTCCGTTGCTTGCGACAGTATTTATCCACCGGACGAAGTCGGAAAGATTGGAGATCACATTGTAGTCGGCTTTCACCAGGATTTTTTCAAACCTGAAAAGGATTACTCCGACGGCGCTTATGTGATTTTGAAATCAACGGAGCATGTATACGCAGCACAACCGAACCAGGTTTCGGTGCCGCTGAAAACGACTTTCCGGCGCGGCATGTATTTCAACAAAGGGATTAATGCCGGTTTTCATACGGCTAATGTCGAGCCCGGCATTTACAAAATTTACGTCCTGGTCCGCAAAAACGGGCGGAATACCGTTTACTGCACCGGCAAAACCTGGGAGGAAAAGGAGTAATCAATACTTGTTGTGAACACCGGTGAGAATGCGCTCCACTTCCTTACGGACGTCCGCGGTAGGTTTGGTGAAATTATTATTCATGAAGCTGAAAGCCAATATTTTACCTTTTTTAGTAATTAAATAGCCGCTTAGATTATAAACGTTGCTCAGGCTGCCCGTTTTGGCAAAAATGAAAGGCGGCTCATCCTTGAAAAGATTCTTTAACGTCCCGCTTTTTCCTCCTGCCGGTAGTATTTGGAACAATCTTTCCTGCGGCACTTTCGCGTAAATCTTTTGCAGCAATGCCACCATCGTACGTGGTGTGAAAAGATTATAACGGCTCAACCCGGAGCCGTCTTTCCAAACCGGTTTGTCGGGCAAATCGGCCAAATGGTGTTCCACGGCGTGTGTAATGGCCTTTTCGGTACTTAACGGGAGTTTGTTGGCGGTGGCGTAAAGGAGCATGAGCTGCTCGGCCAGCATATTGTCGCTCACCTGCATCATGCGCGTGTATAACGAGTCCGACGGAATGCTATGGACAGTCTGCAACTCGATTTCCAGCGGGATATTGATCAGCTTGATCTCCTTTTTTAACGTATCGCTCAATAGTTGCAGCATTAGCTGGTCGGTCATATGCACCGGAATGTCTCTGCTAACAGCCTGTGAACCTGTGAGTTTGGGGTAATGAAAGACATTCTGCAACTCCTCCCGTTCGATCCCCGTAACCGCTGTATCCTGTACCATCGCTTTTTGCCAGAAACGCGGATTGGCCTGATATTTCCCGGGCGTTGAGCCTTTGAAACGAACAATATTGCCATAAACAGGCATCGCCGTCACTTCCGGCTGGTAGTAATCGTTGTAATCGCTCCACGCCCAACCCGGGCCGAAACGTTTGTTTTCAAAATGGAAAGGAGTAAAAAATATCTGGTCTTTGCGGCCTTTCAGGAAGTCGAAAACCTTGCTATGCGGCAGATCGGGGTGCAAAAGAGAGGGGTCGCCGGTGCCGCGGATGATAAGCAGCTCGCCCCATTCGAGGTATTCGAGGCCGGGAATGGAATCTCCGAGCGCGGATAAGCCTGCATAAAAGCTGAACAACTTGGTATTGGAAGCAGGAATAAAATATTTGCTGTCCTGATAAGCTGCCAGCGATTTCTGATCGCCGATGCGTGCGATGGAAACGCCGGTATGTTGCTGACTGAGAACCGCCGAGCGGTCGATTTCGCGTTTCAGATAATGGGAGGCCGAACAGCCTGATAATGCAATGATACTGATAAAGAAGAGCAGCGTGCGCATGGAAACGGGTTAAAATGAACTTTAAACAAAGATAATATTTTCGCGGTATTGGCAAATTCCCGGGCTAAGGGTTTTGAATAACAAGGAAATAGCCGCCATTCAATTTCACCAGACTGTCGCGCTTCAAATCGAACTGCGGCAGGCAAACCGAGTCGGCCAGAACGTAATGGATCGAGTCAATTTGTGTGGAAAGCGACAAATGATGGTACCGCTGAAAATTGGCGTGGATATCGGCCTGCTGGAATAACTCATGGCAAACACCGATTGTAGACGCTGACGGTACCAGTGTACGCAGCTGTTTCGCATTGGCTGAATGAACGTCGGGTTCAATGGTGGCCAATTTCCGCAGGGTTACGCCCCAGCAGGTAAGTGTTGCCATGCCGAATGCGATGATAGTCAATGGCTTTTTCCTGTCGAGGATCAATGCAACACGCTGAACGAGCATGAATGCGAACAGCAATGCGACAAAAGGTAATGCAGGCAGCAGATAGTGCGGATATTGCTTGATACTCACCAACATAGGAACAATGCCTGAGCCTGCGGCAAGGC
>CAMLNK010000767.1 GCA_946481035.1 uncultured Dyadobacter sp.
AAATTCGCCGCGGTATCCACGGCCCAAACCGTCCGCTCCATGGTTTCCGGTGTGGCTTCCTGAATGCGGCCAGGACGACTTGCCCGGTGATACCATTTCCTGAATGCCGGAAACGGCAGCAAAAGAAGCCCGGCTTTGATCCACAGCAAACACCATGCGGCCCGCAGGAAAATCCATTTCTCCGGCCCGGACAAGCTCCGCCATTTCCCTATCAGCTTACCGATTTTGCCCAAAATCTATTTGATTATTTCAACCAGTTTCTCGGAAATCAAATCCTTCAACAAACCGTCGATATCGTCTTTGCACGTGTCGGGATCGACGTCATATTCGCTGGTTACCGCTTCGCACAACGCTTCGATCGTTTGCGGCCCTTTCTCCAATGTATCCCATATCAGAACCCCCACTTCGTCCAGACCGTAATATGCTCCTTTGCTATGGTTGAGGATTACTGTTTCCCCCGCAACTTTAGACGAGATCTGTTCCGATGTAAGCTGGTATTTCATTCTGAATGATAAATCTGAAAGTATAATGTGCAACCGATTTGTACAAAGTTAGAAATTTTAATTAGTCAATCTCAAACTTTATTCCCTGTGCCAACGGCAATGCGGTGCCGTAGTTGATCGTATTTGTTTGACGCCGCATATAGGCTTTCCACGCGTCAGAGCCCGATTCGCGGCCTCCGCCTGTCTCTTTCTCGCCGCCGAATGCACCGCCTATCTCCGCACCGGATGTACCGATATTCACATTGGCAATGCCGCAATCCGAGCCTGCAAAGGACAGGTACCGCTCGGCGTCGCGCAGGTCGTTGGTAAAAATCGCGGACGAAAGGCCCTGCGGCACGTCATTCTGCAATGCAATCGCCTCATCGGCTTCGCTGTAACGGATCAGATAGAGGATTGGTGCAAATGTTTCGTGCTGCACGATCGCCCAATGATTCTCCACCTCGGCAATGCAAGGCGAGACGTAGCACCCCGACGCATACCGATCGCCCTCCGGCACACCGGGTTCCACCAAAAATGTGCCTCCGGCCTGCCTGATTTGCTCTGCGGCCTGCTGATATTGCGCCACTGCCTGTTTGTCGATCAACGGCCCAACGTGATTGGCCGGATCGAGCGGGTTTCCGATTTTCAACTGGCCATATGCTTTTGCCAAACGGTTTTTTACTTCCTCAAATATCGATTCATGCACGATCAAACGGCGCGTAGAGGTGCATCGCTGGCCGGCGGTACCTACCGCGCCGAAAACGATCGCCGGGATCGCTACTTTCAAATCGGCCGTGGGTGTTACGATAATCGCATTGTTCCCGCCCAGTTCGAGCAGGCTTTTCCCTAATCTGCGGGCCACGGCCTCTCCTACCGAACGGCCCATCGGAATGCTGCCAGTAGCCGATACCAATGCGATCCGCGGATCCTGCGCAAGCCATTCGCCCACATCGCGACCGCCGGAAACGATACACGACACACCTTCCGGCACATTGTTATCGTTTAAAACATCCTGAATAATATGCTGGCAGGCAATGGCTGTCAAAGGTGTTTTTTCCGAGGGCTTCCACACGCACACGTTCCCGCACACCCACGCGACCATCGCGTTCCACGACCACACCGCCACCGGGAAATTGAATGCGGAAATAATGCCTACCACGCCCAGCGGATGCCATTGCTCGTACATCCGGTGCTGCGGGCGCTCGCTATGCATGGTAAGGCCGTAAAGTTGGCGAGAGAGTCCGGTCGCGAAATCGCAGATGTCTATCATTTCCTGGACCTCGCCTAGCCCTTCCTGCAAGCTCTTACCCATTTCGTAACTGACGAGCGTGCCCAATTCCTGCTTGCGTTCACGCAGCTTTACCCCCATTTGCCGCACCACTTCGCCGCGTTTGGGCGCTGGTATGCTTCGCCAGGTTTTGAATGCGAGCGACGCGGTTTCCACGGCGCGGTCGTAATCTGCCCGAGTGGCTTGCATTACCGCACCTATTTTCAGACCATCCACCGGCGAAAACGATTCCAGTAATGCACCGCCACCCTCCCAGCCCGACTGCCCCGTGGTTACTCCGTGATTAACGTCCGCAATACCCAGCTTTTCAAGAATTAAATTGATCCCTTCCATACAACTCAGCCTATGTTCTTAAAAAACTGTCCATTCATTGTCTTGAAAAAATCATCCAGCACAATGTCCTCCTGGCGGATAAATCCGCTTCCCGGCAACACGCCGTCGGCCACCATTTCCACTACCGACGCTATGGACGCTGCCGTAGTCCACGAAATGGCCCGCCAATGCTGGCCGTCTATCTGAATAGGGTGATAGGCCTGGTAGAATTCTTCCCTTTCGAGGTGGCTGCCTTTCCAGCCTTCCACGACGGCATAAACATACACCACATCCTGCTGCACGGGCGGCTTGGCCTCTGTCAGGATTTCCTCCACCAATGCGCGCTTGTCTTTCAGGCATAGCTCATAAAGCACAAAACGCATGAGACTGCAATGACCCGGGTATCGGATGGTTTTGTAATTCAATGTATCCACCTTGCCTTCGAGCGTTTCGCACATGGTAGCCAGGCCCCCGGAAGTACTGAATGCCTCGAATTCCTGGCCTTCAATATTGATCATTTCAATGCCTTCGAGCGACGGTACCATCTTGCGGACGCCGTTATGGATTACCTCCGCGTCGTTGAGGTACTCGTTTACCACCCCCGCAGGCGACCAGGTGAAGGAGTAGCCCATCTGGCCGTTCGGGTAGCGCGGTAATGCGCCTACGCGCAGCTCGATGTCACGGATTTTGGTAAAACGTTTGGCCAGATCCATCCCCACAATACCGATAAAACCGGGTGCCAGCCCACATTGAGGCGCCAGCACGCTCCGACTGTCTTTCGCCATTTCGCGGATAGCAGACGTGGTAGGTACGTCTTCGGTGAGGTCGAAATAATGGATACCGGCCTTGTGCGCGCGCAGCGCGATGGGCAGGTTGAGGTTGTAGGGCATGCAGGATACAACGGCGTCGAACCCGGCCAGTACCCGGTCCAGAAACGCACCATCGTTCACATCGCCGGCCACCACATCAAAGGGCAGCTGAACCTCCGGCCGGGCCTTGTCGACCCCGGTAACCTGGAAACGTTTGCTGAGCAAAGTCGCAACCAGGGAACCTACTTTTCCCAATCCGATCACAAGTACTTTTTGCATGTATAGTTTTAAATGGTTTTTGTTGAAATTTTTGAAGCTATTTTGAAAGATAGAAAAAGAAATTGCAGTTTTTAAAACTTGCATGTCATTTTTGTAGGACAAATCAGGCATTATGACGATTACCATTGTGGGCGGCGGCGCTTCGGGTTTTATGGCGGCGATCACGGCTGCTGAGACATTTCCGGACGCGCGCATTACCATTCTTGAAAAGAGCAGAACGGTCCTCAACAAGGTCCGCATTTCCGGCGGCGG
>CAMLNK010000768.1 GCA_946481035.1 uncultured Dyadobacter sp.
TAATTCGTTTCAAAAAATGATTCAAGATAGGTCATATCGCCCCAGAGCCTAAATATCTTCGAAAACTCATGACTTGATTCCCCATCAAATTGAACAGAATACAAACTATCCGGCACTACTTCAAAAATACCACTTATTTTCATAGAAATAAACTTATAGGTTTACACCCCCTTTCATTTATTTCTTGATACGATAGCTTCCGATTTTGGTAACAGACTTCTACAAACCCGAAAATCAAACGGATTTCAGCAGTACTTACCGATTTTAATGCCAGGACTAAATGGGAGATTTATCCGTTTGGGAGACGTGAGAGCCCTTTTCCGATTTGAATGGAATGAAAAACCCTGCTTTTGGTGTTGTCTAACTTGTTACAAATAGTTTGACAAATTTTTGACAGGTTATGAATTGGATTACCATTAGCAGTGAAGCAGAAGTAGATAATATTTATCAATCGGAAGATTACTCCATCATCTATAAGCATAGCCCGCGGTGCATGACCAGCCTGATGGCTTACCGCCAGCTCAAATCGGAGGTAAGTGCTGCGTCGCACATTCAAATACCCATTTACCTTGTAGACGTGATCCAGAACCGCAAGGAATCCCAGGCCATCGCCAGTAACTTCGGGGTTGAGCACGAATCTCCCCAGATCCTGGTCGTGAAGGGCGGCCAATGCATTTATGACGCATCCCACGAAGACGTGTCGCTGCGTGATTCCCTGGCTTCTTTGAATTAAAATCGGCAGAAAATCCCCCAGAAATAGGGCCTAATTTGTTGTCAAAAATATTTTTCTGGAATATTTCCATTTAAAAGGAAATATTCCACTATATTTGTATCATCAACAAACAGAACAACGACATGCTACATTATTCGGTCGTTTCCGGAAGAGTGGCATGGAATTGGTAGAAGACTGACGATAATTAAGGCTTATTAACACTTCATCATGAACAAACGCAAAGAGCAGCCCGCAAGGCTGCTCTTTTTGCTAAATGTAACATCTCAATGTATGCTATGATCAGATATTGCCGGAAGGACGCGTTTCGAGGTGGGAAGCCCATTTTTGAAGCAACACCACCAGATCGTCGAGGATCACCGGTTTGCTGAGGTAATCGTCCATACCGGCTTCAAAACACTTCTCTTTATCCTGCTGCAATGCATTGGCGGTCATGGCGATGATAAAAGGCTGGCTGCTATTCCGGGCCTTGATCTGCCGGGTGGCTTCGAGCCCGTCCATTTGCGGCATCTGCATGTCCATCAGAATAATGTCGTAATCAGTTTTTTCCACCCGTCCCAGTACTTCGAGGCCATTTTGTGCCAGGTCCGCGCGGTAGCCGAGCTTGCTCAGGGTATTCATGATTACAATCTGGTTTACTTTGTTATCCTCGGCTACCAGAATGGTCATAGGGTACCGGTCCGCGAAATCGGAATGCAGTTTCCGCTCCGAATCAGCGTTTTTAAGAGCAACTCCTGCCGGCTCCGGCACATCCGGCGCAACTTTCGCGGTAATTGAAAAACGGAAAATGCTGCCTTTGTTCGGCTCGCTTTTTACCTCGATACCGCCGCCCATGAGCGTTGTTAACTTTTCGCAGATCACCAGTCCGAGACCTGTTCCGCCATACTGCCGCGTTGTCGACGAATCAACCTGTGAAAAAGGCTTAAACAACTTATCCAGCTTGTCATGCGCAATGCCGATCCCTGTATCGGCGATTTCAAACCCGAGCTTGGCCTCCGGGCCCTCCTGCCCGATCACGTACGCATGCACCCGTACCTGGCCTTTGGGAGTGAATTTCACCGCGTTCCCGACCAGGTTGGTCACAATCTGCCCCAGCCTTAACCGGTCGCCTGTAATGCGCGACGGCACATTGTCATCGATTTTCAACGTAAGCGTCAGCGGCTGAGTAGCCGTCTTCACCCTGAAAAGATCCATCACCTCGCCAATACAGTTCTTCAAGGCAAATTCCTTCTCTTCGAGCTCCATGTTCCCCGATTCTATTTTGGAAATATCGAGGATGTCGTTGATCACGTTCAACAAATCCTTCCCCGAGGTCTGGATGGATTTGGTAAAATTCCGCTGTTCATCGGTAAGTTCGGTTTCCGCCAGCAGCGAGGCTAGGCCGATCACACCATTCATCGGTGTCCTGATCTCATGGCTCATCGTCGCCAGAAATGCGCTTTTGGCGCGGTTCGCCAGCTCGGCTTTCTCCACGGCCATTTGCTGCTCTCCGATCGCGTGTTCAAGCTGCCTTGTCCGCTCCCGGATCTGCTCCTCCAAAATTCTTTGTTGCTTGCGGATCGTATAAGTCCGGATTTGGTAGAGGGCCGCGATCAGCGCCAGGATCAGTATAATGGTCAGTGCACGGAACCACCAGGTCAGCCAGAAAGGCGGCGTGATGACCAACTCCACCGCAACGCCCGTCTCATTCCATAAACCGTCGTTATTCGATCCCTTTACTTTGAAAGTATAAGTGGCGGGGTCGAGATTTGTGTAGGTGGCCGTGCGTTTGTTGCCCGCATAGTTCCAATCTCTGTCGAAACCTTCCAGCATATAGGCATACTGGTTCTTTTCGGGAACGGTGTAGTTCAATGCCGCGAATTCAAAGGTGATTACCGATTGATCATGCGGCACGGTAATGGTTTTGGCCTCGCTGACCTGCTCTTTGAGAATGTGGTCATCAGCACCCGTAACCACGCGGCGATTGAATATTTGGAAATCGGTAATGTAAACCGGCGGCACGAAGTCATTGTAACGCAGGCTATCGGGGTAAAAACTGATAAAACCATTAATACCCCCGAAGTACATTTGCCCGTCGGCCGTCTCAAAACGGGAATTATCGCGGAACTCGCTGCCCGGAAGACCGTCGAAAATGTCATAGTTTCGGAATCCCCTGGTCACGAGGTTAAATTTGGAAATGCCCTTATTGGTACTCAGCCATAAATTCCCCCTCCTGTCCTGCTGAATGCCAAAGACAACATTGCTCGCCAGACCGTCCTTTTCGCTGAATGCCTTAAATGTCCCTTTTTTCCGATCGAAGTAACAAAGACCGCCTCCAACCGTACCTATCCAAAAATCGCCGCTTTTAGTTTCCAGGATCGACTGTACCTTATTATGGGAAATGCTCGTCGAGTCGTTCGGGACATTGCGGAAATGCCTGAAACCGCGTCGGTTGGGCAATAGCATGTCGAGGCCATTGAAAGTCCCCACCCAGATATTCCCTTTTTTGTCCTGAAAGATAGTAGTAATAATGTCCCCGCTGATGCTCGCGGGATCGTCGTTACTGTGCCGGTAGTGTGTATACTTCTTTGTTTTGACATTGTAAAAATTAAGTCCGCCTTTCCAGGTGCCGATCCAAAGGTTACCGTCCCGGTCACGCGTCATATTGTTGACGTCCGAAATCGAGAGGCTGTTGAGATGATCTCCTGCC
>CAMLNK010000769.1 GCA_946481035.1 uncultured Dyadobacter sp.
ATGCATAATTGCCCGGCCCATCGAGCAATCCGCGCGTCCAGTAAGTGATCGCGATCGCGACCGTCAGGATAATGGCGATGTTGTAAACTTCACTGCTCGCTTTCGCACCCCTGGAACTATTCATGCGCCGCTTGGCGAGGTACACAAAAAGCCCCGCGACAAAAGTGAAAAGTATGCCGACGATATTTTCCGAAAAACCCCAACGCTTGCGCAGTAGCTCAATCCATTTTTCATCCAGTACCAGTGCACCGAATGCCAGTAAGCCACACGAAACCGCAGAAATCAACGCGTAAATAGCAATCGCATCCACATTCGCATTTCTTACGTTATAACTTTTGCGAAGTTCAGTTGCCAGTTCCTTCGAAATACGCGCCTCATCCTCCCAGGACTGAATCGCCCGGTTAACGACCTCCGCTTCTTTTTTGTCGAGTTCCATTCAAATTTTTTGGTGTTGATGATTTAAAATCGTGCCCGGTATCGTCAGTTGAAAGCCTCAATTTTGTCATTAAATATGACGACTAGCTTATATGAATGACTAAGTTCGATTACCTCATCCCATATTCGAGAAACAAGCGAATGAAAGTCTTTCATGGAAATATTGCCGACACGGAAATGAATTAAGTTGGGAGGTGGTGTGGAAACAAGGATTCTGTTTGAAAAATCGGAATCCTTGGTTACGATGGTCATATCACTTTTTTGAGCGTAGGACCAAATATTCGAATCTTTTGCGGTTCGCCCAATGTCCAGTTGGTGAATGTAATCCGGACTATTCCAAATCGAAAAGTAGTAGGGTAAATTGACGTAGATCAGGTATTTAGGCGACATGCTTAATGTCTTTGATGAAATAGTTTTTGTTCATCATTTCAATTGTAAACTCAAAGCAAGCATCAATATCTTCGTTTTCCAGCGCCGGATATTGGTAGAGTAATTCTTCCCTGGTTGTTCCTGCATAAAGGAATTCCAGCACCGTTTGGACGGTGATCCGCATTCCCCTTATCACAGGCCTGCCATTGCAAATGTCAGGATCAATGGCGATTCGTTCGGTCAGATAAGTCGTCATAAACTAACTTTTTTCAAATATACCTAAATCGATCATATAACAACGGTTGAACAACTTTTGTCCATACGGTAAAAATAAACCCCGGAATCCTAAAATCCCGGGGTTTAATGACTGTAAGGTATTTTGAGGTTACTTCTTCAAATTCGAAAGGAACTCCACCACATCGCGGATCTCTCTCTTCGACATGATGTTACCCATCGGAGGCATGCTCGATGGCACATTCTCACGCTTGGCAATGCGGGAAGTTGCGATTTTCAACGGCTCTGCTTCCGAAGTTTTCAGCACCAGTTCATGCTCGTTTTCCTGGGCCAGGATCCCGGCTGCGGAAGTGCCGTCTTTCAAGGTCAGCATTACCATTCCGAAACCGGGCGACAGACGTGCGCTTGGCTCGATGAGCGCTTGGAGGATTTGCTCGCGCGTGAGGACACTGCCGATGTTCGAAAGGTTAGGGCCGACTTCCCCGCCCTGACCGCCGATCGAGTGGCAACGCACGCATTCAGCAGCGGAGCTTGTCATGAAATAGCGACGGCCCGCCTGGGCATTTCCGCCGAACAATGCGTCCTGGTAGTCGGCCGCGGTGTTGCCTTGCTTGCGCAGCGGCGCTATTTTGGCGATCAACGCGCTGGATTTCGTAGAATCGACCGCTTCACCGAGGTCAAGGAGCAGGTTGTTCGGCAACTTATTATCCGCCATTTTGCCGATCAGACCTGTGAAAATGGTTTCCGTTTTGGCAACCGGCAGGCTACCGAGTACTTTCAGGATTTGCTGCTGTTCACGCACGCTGCCTTTTTCGAAGATTGTATTCGAAATATCAGCCAGTGCTTCTTTCGACATATTCACACTTCCTACCATGCCCAGGGCAGCTGTACGTACGTCGGCGTCGGCGTCGCTCATCCCTTTTTTCATGACCGTTTCCATGTCCGTATATTTCAGATCGTTCAGCGCCACGAGCATTGCTGCGCGTACTTTCGGATCGTTGCTATCGTTCAGGATTTTGGCCAATGCGGCATTGTTATCGCTTACGTTAAGGTTAGTCAGCATTTGCGCGGTTGCAATCAGAATCGCGGGCTCATTTTCCTGCAGAAGATCGGCCACCATCGGTTTAATCTTCGCCTTCACACCGGCCGGATCGCGTTCCATCGGGCCACGGTAGCGGCCATCCACACGGTCGGTTACCGAAGGGCTCGCCCAGGTTCCGAGTGTTGCCAATGCTTCGGCACGCATCGCTTTATCCACATCCTTACGCTTCGCAAATGCAATGAGGTCGTTCAATTGCGCTTCGCCGCCCACGCGCAATGCTGCGTTGATGGCACGGCGCAGCAATGGCTCCGAAGTAAACCCTTTTTCGTTGAGAACGGCCGCCAATGCAGGCAATGCAGCCGGGATCGACAGGTCGTCGTTGATACCGCGCGCGGCTTCTGTTACGATGTATTCGTCCTTATCTTTCAGGAATGCGCTGATCTGCTCGTTTTTCATGCGACGAAGCACCAGCACGCCGGCAATGCGCAGTGATTTTTCAGGGCTGTTGGCCAACGCGACGATCGGTGCTACCTCGCCTATGCGCGAGAGCGCCAGCACACCCGCGTGGCGGATGTACACGTCCTGATCGTTATTCGCTTTCACCATCTCGATCAATGGCTGCACGGCATTCTTGTCTTTCACACGGCCGAGCGCCTGCGCTGCGAAGAACTGCACGCGCGGGTTTTTGCTCGCCAGCATCGGGATCAGCATCGGGCCGGCTTCCGCGATTTTAGCGTCGCCAAGCACTTTTGCAGCTTGTACCGTAATTTCTTCGTCAGAATCCTTCAATAAAGTCATTAGCACATTGGCATACGACTTATCCTGGCGCGCCAATTGACCTATTCCCCAAATTCCGTGAATGCGGCCGAACTGGTTGCCTTTTTGCTCAATGGCCTTGTTCAATACCACCGCACCTTTCGCTCCTCTTGAAGCCAGCTCAAACTGTGCTTTCTGGCGGATGCGCATGTCTTCATAGGAAAGCAATGGCAGCAATGCGTCGTCGGATTGTTTGGAATAATCCAGCTGCATCAGACGCTTGGTTTCGGTACGGATCGCTTTCAGGTCGTTTTTCTCGTCGGTAACGTCGAGTTTCCACACGCGGCCGTAGTTTTTAGTATCCCAACCGTTGATCCAGTCGGCAACGTACAATGCACCGTCGGGACCGAAACGGATACCGGTTGGCAGGATACCTGTCAGAATGTTTTTCTCACCATCCAGCACGAATGAAGCGCCTTTGGGTTTCAAACCAAACGACCAGATCGGCGAACGCGCAGGGTTACCCACGAATTCAACGAGGAAGAACTTGTTTTTCCATTCCTT
>CAMLNK010000770.1 GCA_946481035.1 uncultured Dyadobacter sp.
AGGCGTAAGAATGTTAAGTGACGCCATACCGCGGCATCGAAACGGTCAGGTTTTGTCATTGGTAGTCAGGTGTAGTCAGGTTTTGTCAGATGTAGTTTTGAAGAAAATGCCGTCAGACATGTAATATTGCTAGGAAACGCAGTAGGTCTTTTGTGTTAAAATGCCGTCAGGCATGCAACTACAATGCACTGTTGTCGCATGCCTGACGGCATTTGTCAAGCCCGGACAAATTTTTTGCTACCAATATTACATCGCTACGCGATTTAGCCTGTATTTTTTTGCATCACCCCGTCCATTTGTATCCCACAATGCCTGACACACCTGACAACATTTGACCACTCCTGACTACTCTTGACCACACCTGACAATACCTTACCGCGCCCCGCCTACCGAAATCATATTCGCAAACAAACGGTAGGCGCCGGTCACGCCCGCAGGAAGCTCGCGGAAGAAGGACAGGCCGGTGTAGATATAATGTCCTTTGCCATACTGCGCGTAAAGCGTGCTGCCTTCGCGGGCAGGCTCATCCTTATCATGGGCAGAAAATAGCGCCGCGTAATTCTTTTTGTCCCAATCCTGGGCGAAATACAGCCCGCGCTCCTGGATCCAGCCATCGAAATCTTTCTGCGTGATTTTATTAGGATAATTTAAAACCGGGCTTTCCGGCTGTAAAAAGCGCATTTCCGCATCTTCTTCGGTCACGCGTTCACGCCCCAAAGAGATATCGAACGGCCCGATCTGCTTCACTTTCTGCCCGCCGGGAATCGTGTATTGTACCACCATGGTGCCGCCGTTTTTGACGTAGTCCATCAGTTTAGCCTGGTAATTGTTCAGGTAGGCCTCTGTGTTATAGGCGCGCACGCCCACAACGATCGCGTCGTACACATTCAGATCTTTGGCAAGCCCTGCTTCGTTGAGCATCGTTACCTGGCAGTCCATTTGGCGCAATGCCGTGGGCACATCGTCGCCCGCGCCGGCGATGTAGCCGATGTTTTTGGCAGCAACTTTTACATCGATCTTAGCCAGTCTGGCCGATGATTCCGGGAAAAGTGTCTGGCTCGGAATGTGCTGGTATGCAATGGTTTTAACTGATTTATCATAGCTCTTGCCATCCACAATAGCCACTGCTTTGATCACAGCCTCCTGATTGCCTGCCGGCGGCGTGATGACGAATGAAAAATACTGCTGCTGGTATTTGCTGGTCAAACTAAATTCCGCCGATTCAGGAACGGCTTTCCAGCCTGCCGGGATTTCCGGCTTCAATGTGCCTTTTACATTGCTGCGCTGCGCTTCCACGATGATGTTGACCGTTTTGGCCTCCATGGAAGGGAATATGAAAACCGGTTCGGTAATTGTAGTGGTCACAAGCGGGCGGATTTCAAACGGCCGGTAAATCTCACCCTCGGCCGGATCTACGGATTTGTAAACCCAGGGCCTTTCAAATATAAACTCTTGTCCGCCGATCTCGAACTTGTAGCTGGTCTTGGTTTCCGGACGGTTTTCAGGATACCCAATATCCTGCTGGCGATCGATCTGGAAAATGCCGCGCTCGATCGGTTTTTCAAGCCAGTAGGGCTGGCTGGTTTTCAGGTTGGTGGGTAGCAATGCCTTTTTAGCGAATGCATTCATTTCGTTGGCATTCAATGCAAGGTTCAGAACGCTATCCGCGGATTTGCCCGTCCAATGCAGCGAAACGAGTTTTACAGGGTAATCAGACCTTTTTACAATGCCAATATTAATGCGTGCCTCGTCGCCCGCAACGCCTGAGAAGTCATTGGGATTGGTCTCAAACCAAAGTCCCGCGCATTGCTGGATCAGGTCTTTTACCTCCTCTTTTTTTGCTTTGATATAAATGTTGCCGGAATCCAGCTTGTTTAGTTCCGAATTGATTTTCAAAAGTTCGGGGATGGAAGCAGACGGCTTGTTTACCGAATAGTTTTTGATCGCCGCCGCAATAAGCGCGTGTACTTTTTCGCTTCCTTTCACCCGTTTCCAGCCCACATCGATGCCGTCGAAAAGGTTCTTTTGAGCGGGTGTGCCCACTTTATGGAGGAAATAATCAATACGGTCGCCTCGCTGGGGCGCACTTCCGAAGCCCTGGCTGCGGTGCTGGCTGCGGCTTAATGCAGCGATTTCGGTGTAGGACTTCCCTAAAACCGGGTTATAACCGCCGATTTCAATCGAAATGAATGGATTTTTCTCCTCGCTGGGCGCTTTGTTGGTAAAGCCGGGCGTGAATGTATTCCAAACCAGGCGCTTGGTTTGCCAGGTTTTTACAAATTTGAGCTGATCCGGGTACGCTTTCGGGTCGGCAGCGAGGTTGAAACCTTCTTCGGCGAGGTATGCCGAGGTCTGGTGGTGTCCATGGCCGGCGCGCGGATCGGGTGGGAAGCGGGTAATGATCACATCGGGCTGGAATTTGCGGATCATCCACACCACATCGCCCAGGACTTTATCGCGGTCCCAGAAGTTGAGCGTTTCATCGCGGGTTTTGGAAAAACCAAAATCATATGCCCTTGAAAAAAACTGCTGCGCACCGTCGATGCGTCTGGCGGCAAGCAGCTCCTGGGTGCGGATCACGCCGATATTGTAACCCTGCTCGGAGCCGATCAGGTTCTGGCCGCCGTCGCCGCGGGTGAGCGAGAGGTAACCCGTACGCACCAGCTGATCCTTGGATAAATACGAGAGCATCAGCGTATTTTCATCGTCGGGGTGCGCGGCGATGTAGAGCACAGAGCCCAGCACATCGAGTTTTTTGATGTTTTGGAAAATTTCACTGGACGACAGCGAGGGCGTCTGCGCCAGGAGCCGGGTTGCAAACAGTACCAGTGCGAGCGTAAAGAAACGATGCATAACGGGTTAAGGTGGTTGATTTAGGGCTGGTTAAAGGGTCCAGGTCAGTACATAATCTTCAAATGTATCAAATTGGAGCTGTACCTGTTCGGGAAGATCCCCATTTTGGAGGGTAACTTCAAAACGCGTGTTTTGGTTGCCGGAAAACGGATTTATCGTGATATGTTTTTTTAAATCGATAGAAGCGTCGCCGGCATACTTGAATATCGATTCCTTAGCCGACCAGATCAAATGCATTTGCAGATTGTCGTCCAGGTCAGCCCATTGCAGCTCCGCATCATTTAAAAAATAGAATGCACCCTTAGAAATAGACGGCTTCATTTGCTGAATATCGATGCCCACCGGCGCGCCCTCGCGCAGGTATACGCACACATATTCGCCCGAATGCGACATCGAAATCTCAACACGTGATCCGATAATATGCGGCTTGCGCTCCGGGTCATAACCGATCGCTGCATTTTTGCCCAGCATTTGCACTAGTAACACCCTGCAAGCCAGCCATTCCTGCTTTCGTTTCTCTTTAGAAATCGCCTCGAAGGTTTCCATT
>CAMLNK010000771.1 GCA_946481035.1 uncultured Dyadobacter sp.
ATCAGCTGTTTTTTCAAATCTTCGTAATAGATCGGGAAGCAGACCTCGATCCGGCGGTAAATATTGCGGTTCATCCAGTCGGCCGAGCCCATGAATACCTCGGGCTGGCCATTGTTATGAAAAACAAAAACGCGGCCATGTTCGAGGTAGCGGTCCACAATGCGCTTGATGCGGATGTTTTCGCTCTGCCCCGGAACGCCCGGCACGAGCCGGCAAATGCTCCGCACGATCAGGTCAATCGTAATGCCGGCATTCGAAGCTTCGTACAGTTTGTTGATCAGCACTTCTTCTTCCAGGTTATTCAGTTTGATGGTAATGCCTGCGGGCAAGCCGTTTTTAGCATTATCAATCTCCCTGTCTATCAATTCAATAAATCGATTTTGGAGATTAAATTGCGCCACCAGCAAATGCTCGAAACGCAGCGCGTCGATCTTCTCGGGCTTTTTCTTTTTACTTAAAAAACCAAACAAAAGCTCGGCTTCTTTCAGCATTGCCGGATGGGCTGTGAGCAGAATATGGTCGGTGTAAAAACGGGCGGTGCCTTCGTTGAGGTTACCCGTTGCGAGGAGACCGAGGTATGAATGCGTTTCGTGTTTCCGCTTCACCAATGCCAGCTTCGCATGCACTTTCAATGCATTCACGCTGTGGATGATCTTCACCCCTGCCGACTTCATCTTCTTCGCCCAGCGGATATTGTTCGCCTCATCGAACCGCGCTTTCAGTTCGACGAGTACCGTCACTTTTTTGCCGTTTTTGGCCGCAGTAATCAATGCGTGGGCGATTTTGGAGTCATATGCGACGCGGTACATCGTCGTATAAATCTCCTGCACCGACCGGTCGATCGCAGCTTCGTTGAAAAACCGGAGAATGGTATCGTAGGTCTGGTAAGGCGCGTGGACCATCAGATCGCGGCGGGTCAATGCCTCGAACAATGTTTCCGGCTCTTCGAAACCTTCCAGATGCTGCGCCGCGGGCCAGGCCGGGTAGGAAATCGCCGGGGAAACCACGGGCAGCGACGAAAGGTCTTTCAGGTTGTGATAGCGCCCGCCTTCTACGAGCGATGCTTTTTTCAGGTCAAAAACATTCACAATGTATTGCAAATGCCTCAGTGACAGCCCCGGCTCGTACAGGAACCGCGTTGCAAGACCAAAATCACGTTTGCCCAATTGCTTCTCTACCTGCTCTGCGGTGTCGTCGCCATCCTCATCGAGCAGGTCCAGCTCCGCATCCCGGGTGACTTTGATATTGAATGCTCTAATATTCAGCGCATCGGGAAAGAGAATGCTCAAATTGCAGCGGATCAGGTCTTCCAGAAAAATAACGTATTCACCGTCAGGCTGTTTAATTTTCACAAACCGGTCGAGCTGCGGCACCGGGATATTCACCAGCGCTATTTTCTCTTTATCGCCCGGCAGTTGGAGCACCACGACGATATAAATCTGGTTGTTTTCGGGGAAAAAGGAAGTCTTGTCGTTCAGGTACACCGGCTGCAAAAAGCCAGCTATTTGGGTATAAAAATAACGGCGGGCAAATGCGGCAATCGGTTCGGAAATACTTTCTTTATACAAAAAATGAAAGCCCTGCCTCGCCAGTGCCGGAATGACCGACTGCCCGAGAATGCGGCCGAATTCTTCCTGCTGCCGGTTCACAGTCGCCTCCGCTTCCAGAAACGCGTTGTTGACGGCGTCCTTCATCGCGTTCTTTTGCAGGTAAGGCATCCGTACCCGGTAAAATTCATCGAGATTGGACGAATAGATTGACAAAAACCGGATCCGTTCCATCAGCGGGACGGCTTCGTTCGCCGCTTCCATCAATACCCTTTCATTGAAAGAAAGCCAGCTGATATCCCGGTTGAAATAGCGGAACGCTTCCATAAGACGGCGGATCAGTGTTCGAAGAAAATGGAGGCGATCACAAATGCGATCACGGAAATGACGATTCCAAACATGAATACATTATAAGCCACACGCAGCAGACGGTACTTCCTTCCGAGCACAACTCCCTGGGAATAAACGTCCTTGGTGAGGCTTCCGTAAAGAAAATCCCGGTCGTTCATCATCGTCTGCATGCCTTTGGAATACTCATCGAACGACATCCGGTAGAAATTCCCGAAAAACAGCAGGTTGACGCTCTTGGCATCGATATCGTGCTGTGTGAATGTGCCGCGCGGGATCGTCGGGCGGGTGGAAAGGATCGAAAATACCATGGTGACCATACAAACCGTAAGCAGCATCATCGTCGGCAGGATCAGGTACGCATTGTCTTCCAGCTTGCGCACGAGCACGCTCAGGAGCACCGAAATGATAATCGAGGTCGTGGTGATCATGATATGCGCCTTGTTGTCGGCCATATCGCTCAGCCGCTGGTGGTTGTTGGAACTGATCCGGAACATCGTTTCGATGCCCTTGTCCGGCCGGTCGTCCTTCTTCTTTTTGCCTTCGGCTATTTCGGGAATAAATGCTTTTTCTTCCTTGTGCTTGTGCACGGGCATAAGGCTCGCGTCCGCGACGGTCGTTTCCGTATTCGCCGCTGCCGGTGCATTGGGTTGTGATTCCTGCGCGTCCGCCTCCTGTGCTTCCAGTGCTTCTTCCAGCAGCTTTTGCTTTAACTTTTCGAGGTTCTTTCTTTTTTGCTTATCGAGCAGGTCGCGGCAGTAATCAGTCTGGTACTGGTGATTTTCAAGTAGTTTAATCGTACTTCTGCGCCATTCGGTCTTGTCGATCTTCCTTCCCAGGCGTTGTTCGGCTTCTTTTCGCACGAGCTTGTTCCAATCGCCGAACTCGGGCGTGCCCAAATGGTACAGATCGGCGTCGCAAACTACCTGTTGAAGAAAATTCGTCGGATTTTGCGGCCAAACCGTTGCCAGAATGCAGCCTTCCACTTCGGCGATCACATCCTCCCCCACTTCTTCCGACCGGAGGAATTCCGCAGCCATTTCGGCGCCCCGCTTCTCATGCCCGGCCGCCTCACCGGTACTGTAACCCGTATCATGAAACCACGCGGCTGTTACGACGATGAAAGTTTCCTTGTCCTCCAACCGATAGTGGTTAGCGATTTTGACGGCATTCGCCACCACCGACTCGGTATGAATGAGGTTATGGTAACTGAGCTGCGCCAGCGCCTTCGTACCGAAAAAATGGTGGACGTGGTGCTTAACCTTGTCGAGCCGATGGGTATAGTTCATAGAACGTTCAGTTATAATGCTTCGTTAATTCCACTCCGATTCCAGGTTCACGCCCACGCGGAGCGCTTTGAGACCCGTAACTCCCTGCAAGTCTTCGAGATCGAAGAATTCCAGGTCATCTAATAAAGTATTTTTTTCCTGCAAATACCGGATATAGCCCACATATTCGTCGGCCGACTTGTTGTTGAAATACACGAGCGCGATCTTGCCCGGCT
>CAMLNK010000772.1 GCA_946481035.1 uncultured Dyadobacter sp.
ATCTCACCAAAGCGTTGAAAATCGTGCGCGCCAGCCTTAGCAATACGTTGACGTTGCTGCTGTAAGGGCCTGCGGCCTGCGGCCCGACCATGGACCGCCGACCGTCGATGGCAAACCCCGTCATTTACAAAAAAGACTATCGCCGAACGAAAAAACATGGTCCATGGTCTATGGTCGGCCGCCAGCGGTCAGCAGTCGGCCGTCGGTCGTCAAAAAAATCACCTCCCCACTAAGGGGTTTTCGCAACAACTCCCCTCTATGTGTTGCAAAGGGCCAATCCGCTTTGCAATGACACAGGAACAGATCAGACTGCTCGCCAGGAAATTCTTCGAAGGAACCGCTTCGGAAGAAGAAAAACAGCTATTGCACGAGTGGTACGACCGGCTGCTTGCGGATGAAAGCCCCCAGCACATTGCCACCGAAAAGCCCGAAACCGCTCGGGAGTTGCGCGACCGGATGTATAGCAACCTCAAAAACCGGCAATCACGCCCGGCACAGCGCTTCGGCTGGGCGCGGCGGCTCAGCATATGGTCTACGGCGGCGGCGGCGGTGATCATCGCCGGATTTTTGCTTTGGACCAACGAGCGCAGGCCCGTGCGCCCGGACAACCGGCTCGTGGCGGTACCATTAGGAAAAACGCTGAAAGTAACCCTTCCCGACGGTTCGCATATCTGGCTCAATGCGGGTTCGGCACTCAGCTACCCAACCGCATTCAAAGGCGGAACGCGAGAGGTGGTGCTACGCGAAGGCCAGGCATTCTTCGATATCGCCCGCGACACGGCCAGACCATTTATCGTTCACGCCAAAACGCTGGATATTACCGTCCTGGGCACTTCCTTCGACGTAAAGGCTTACAAAAACGATCCGGACATCAAGGTAACCGTCAAGACGGGCAAGGTAGGGGTACAAGTGCGCGATAAACCAGGCCAGCCTGCGTTGATGCTGTTACCCGCCGAACAGGCTGTGGTACCCGAAAAAACGCAGAAAATCCAGGTAAGTGAGATCAGCAAGCCGGCCATCGCGCCTTGGAAGGATAACCGGATGGTGTTCGAAGACGAGCTGCTGGTGGAGGTGCTGCATGCATTGGAAAGGAAGTATAACCAGCACATTATCATTGAAAAACCGGGCCTTTCGACCGAAAAAATATCGCTCACCCTCGACGATCAGCCGATGAACGATGTACTGAAAGTCCTGGGCTTCTCCAAGAATTTCAATTATTCACAACTAAACGATAGCACGATAGTCATCAGATAGGAGATCATAAAATGCGGGCTGGCTTTCCAGGAAGGCTGGTTCGGTTGAATACCGGGAACACTGCGAATGTCCCCGGTATCGGATGTCCCCTGCCAGGCAATGCTTGGAACCATGAATGGCGGGTGGACGCGGTTTAACAGCTTAACCATTAAACATCAGACAAATATGGTGAATTATTACCATAAGGGGCTCCCCTTATTCAAAAAATGTATGCGCATTTCTACGCTAATACTGGGTATTAATGTCCTGACAACCGCCTTGCTCATGGCCGGGCCTACGGAGGCCCAGCATATCAGCATGGATATGCGGCAAACGCGGGTCAAGACGGTACTGAGGCAGATCGAACGACAAACCGGCCTCACTTTTGCATTCGACGAGAAGCTGGTACGCAAAGCGCCCGAAATCACCATCTACGCCCTTGGCCAGCCTGTTCCGGCGATCCTGAAAATGATCGAGAAGCAGACAGGCCTGGAATTCAGGCAGGTGGGCAATATGATCGGGATTACCGAAAGGCCCAAAACGGAAATCATGCGTGAAATCCTGCCGGTAACGCAAACGCTGGCCCGGCCGGTGAAGGGAAAGGTTACCGACGAAAAGGGGGAGGCACTGCCTTCCGTGGCTATTCGTGTAAAAGGGACTAATGAAGGCACCATGACCGATGTCGACGGCAACTATACCATCGATGTTGCGGGCGATGAATCTATTCTGATATTCAGCTTTATCGGCTTTGTGGCGCAGGAGGTGATGGTAGGCGCACGCGCCACCGTGGATGTCGCGCTGAAACCCGACGTTTCGACATTGACCGAACTGGTCGTGACCGGCTACGGTGCGCAGCGCAAGAAAGATTTGATCGGTGCGGTATCCGTTGTGGATGTGGAGCAGTTGAAACAAACACCCGACGGGCAGGTGGCCAACCAGCTGCAGGGCCGGGCTTCCGGGGTTACCATCCTCAGTTCGGGGCAACCTGGCGAGACGCCGCAGGTCCGCATCCGCGGGTTGAACACATTTGGCAACAACTCGCCCCTGTACGTGGTCGACGGCGTGCCCACCACCTCCATTTCCGATTTGAACACCAACGACATTGCTTCGATGCAGGTCCTGAAAGATGCCGGTTCTGCATAGATTTATGGTTCGAGGGCTGCGAACGGGGTGATTATCATTACAACCAAAAAAGGAAAGGACAAAGTAAAAATCAACTACAACGCCTGGTTTGGCATTCAAACCCCTCCGGGAGGCAATGTATGGAACACGCTGACGCCGCAGGAACAGGCGCAGCTTAAATTCCAGGTCCAGAAAAACTCCGGACTAACCGTGGGTGACGATCAATATGGCTACGGCACCTCTCCCGTTCTGCCCGACTACATTCTCCCGGCCGGAGCCAAGGAAGGCGATCCGCGGACAAACCCGAACCTGTATTACGTAAACCCGAACTACACTTCGGTAGACGATTTCAACACTTTTAACCAGATTGTAAAAGCCAATAAAAACGGCACCGACTGGTTTCACGAGATTTTCAAACCGGCACCGTCGACAAGCCACAACATTTCGCTTAGCGGCGGCAGCGACCAGGGCAACTACCTGTTTTCATTGAATTACTTCAACCAGCAGGGCGCGTTGACCAACACTTATCTGAAACGCTACACGCTGCGTTCGAACAGCCAGTATAATCTCGGCAAGCATGTGCGCATCGGCGAAAACCTGGCCTACTCGATTTCCGATAACCCTAAATCCAGCCTGTCCGACGGCGGCTCGGCCATTGCATTCTCCTTCCGTATGCAGCCGATCGTGCCTGTGCACGACATTATGGGCAACTATGCGGGCAGCCGCGCCGCGGGTATGGGCGACGCGTTCAACCCGGTGGCCATGCGCGACCGTACCCGTTACGACAAGGGCCTGGACAACCGACTTTTCGGCAATATTTTCGCGGAATTCGATCTTTTCAAATACTTCACCTTCCGCACCAGTATGGGGGGCGAGAACTATTCCGGCAGATGGAGCTCGTTTGCATTCCCTACCTACGAAAACAAGGAAAACAGCAATACCAACACGTATTCGGAAGGCTCCTATTCAGGTTTTAACTGGACATGGACCAATTTGCTGACCTTCCACAAAACGATGGGCAAACATGACCTGACCATAGCCG
>CAMLNK010000773.1 GCA_946481035.1 uncultured Dyadobacter sp.
GACGGCTACAACCGGATGCTCCGCGGGTTTATGAAGGCGCGCTGGATTTCCTGGGTGCTCGTAGTAGCCTGCGGCGTGCTGATCTGGTTTACCTACACCCATTTGCAGAGTGAACTTGCACCGATGGAGGACCGTAATAGTGTCCGTTTCAGCCTCTCGGCTCCGGAAGGTACCAGCTTTGACCAAATGCAGCAGGTATCCGACCAGCTCAGCAATTTTCTGAATGACTCTATCCCCGAAAAAGCATTTACCTTCTCGGCTACTCCCGGCTTTGGCGGTGGTGGTGTGAACAGCGGCACGGTACGTATCGGTCTGGTACCCGCCGACCAGCGGAAGAGAAGCCAGAATGAGATCGCTCAAGACATCAATAAAAAGATGTCGCGGTTTAATGATGCACGGATTTTCGCAACGCAAGAGCAGACTATTTCGGTAGGTATCGGTTCAAGAGGGTCGCTTCCGGTTCAGTTTGTTTTGCAAAACCTCGATTTTGACAAGCTGAGTGAAGTTCTTCCTAAATTCCTCGATGAAGCGCGGCAAGATCCGACTTTCCAGAACGTCGATGTTAACCTCAAATTCAACAAACCGGAGGTCCGCCTGACCATCGACCGCCTCAAAGCGCGCGACCTGGGCTTATCCACCACCGACGTTGCTGCCACCATTCAGGCTGCATTCAGCGGTCGCCGGTTGGCTTATTTTATCATGAACGGCCAGCAATATCAGGTAATCGGTCAGGTAGAGCGCTCGGAGCGTAACAAACCTGCGGATATCGATAAATTGTATGTACGCAACAACCGCGGCGAGAGCATTCCGCTGACCGCCGTGGTGCATATGGAGGAAGAAAGCGGCCCACCGACTATTTACCACTATAACCGCTACAAAAGCGCCACCATTTCCGCGTCACTGGTGGAAGGCAAAACCATCGGCGATGGCGTGGAAGCAATGCGGCGAATCGGGGCTAAGCTGCTCGACGAGTCATTCCAGACTTCACTTACCGGCCCTTCCCGTGATTTCGAAGAAAGTTCTTCCAATACCAGCTTCGCATTCGGGTTAGCGCTTTTGCTCGTGTACCTGGTACTTGCGGGGCAGTTTGAGAGCTTCACCGATCCGTTCATCATCATGATCACCGTGCCATTGGCATTGGCGGGTGCGTTGCTAAGCCTCTATTTGTTTGGATTAACCATCAATATCTTCTCCCAAATCGGGATGATCATGCTCATCGGGCTTGTGACGAAAAATGGTATCCTAATTGTGGAATTCGCTAATCAGAAACGGGAACAGGGTATGGGTAGAATGGCCGCGGCGGTCGAGTCGGCTACACAGCGTTTAAGGCCGATCCTGATGACGAGTCTGGCAACCGCATTCGGTGCATTGCCGATTGCATTGAGCCTGGGTGCTGCGGCAACGAGCCGTGTACCGCTGGGAGTGGTGATCGTAGGTGGTCTCATGTTCTCGCTGATCCTGACGCTGTTTGTGATCCCGGCGATTTACACATTCATTTCACCCAAAAAACACAAGGTTACGGAAGAGCAGAAGATGGCGGAGGAGCTTGTGGCTTAAAGGATATTTTTTTATACAAAATCAACTATTGTTTTTTACATGGTCTCGCTCACCTTTCTTAAAAAATACCAATACGCATTCACACTTCTCCTGCTTTGCTCGGGTACCAGCTGGGCCGGGCATCCCGGCGCGATCCAACCGGCCGATACACTGGCACTTACGCTCGAACAGGCCGTGGCTACCGCACTCAAAAACAGCTACGAAATCGAGATCGCCAAAAACAATGTCGATGCGAACACCATCCTGAACAACTATGGCGTAGCAGGCGGCTTGCCGACTGTCGCCCTGAACGCTTCCAATACCGAGCAGATCACGCAGGTAAATCAGAAACTCAACACCGGTGTCGAGATCAACCGTAATGCTGCCGCCGGTAACAATACCCAGGCGAACCTTTCGGTAGGGATGCTGCTTTACAATGGCAAACGCGTAGTAGCAACCAAAAAACGCCTTTCTGAGCTGCAATACCAAAGCTCCGAAGTGCTCAACTCGCAAATCCAGAACACCATTGCGCTGGTGATGACGAGTTATTATGATGTCGTACGCCAGTTGAGCTACATCAATACGATCCGCACATCCATTATCGCATCCGAAAAACGCCTCGAAATCCTGCGCGTGCGTAAGGAAGCCGGTATGGCCAATAATGCGGACATTTTCCAGGCGGAAATTGATTTGAATACACTTAATCAAACCCTGCTCAACCAGCAAATGGTGGCGCAGGTGTCTAAAACAGAACTGCTTCGCACGCTCGCGCTCGATCCCAAATCCGCATTGACGATCAAGGATACGATTACGGTGGACAACAATATGCAACTAGCCTCCGTAATGGACCGGCTGGCTGCCAATGCGGATATCAAAGCGGCAGA
Organism: uncultured Dyadobacter sp.; assembly: GCA_946481035.1. The sequence continues at coordinate 2,421 of CAMLNK010000773.1, forward strand.
TCACCAGATCAAGATCAACGAGCTGATTGTAAAGGAAACGGCTGCACTTCGTTATCCTACGGTCCGTTTCAATGCGGCTTATAATTTCAGCCGTAACCAAACGGCAGCCGGTCTTACATTGCTCAACCGCGTAGCAGGTCCGCAGGCAGGCCTCACGCTGGCGGTCCCGATCTACAACGGCACGGCATTCCGACGCCAGAAGCAGGCCGCTGAAATCGATACGAAAACGGCTGAATTGCAGAAAAGCACGCTGCTCCGCGATTACAGCGCCAGCGCGGTGAAAATGTATCAGACATACCAAAGCTCTATCGAACAGCTCGAAAACCAGAAGAAAAACTACGCACTCAGCAAGCAGCTGCTCGACCTGACGCTCCAACGTTTCGAACTGATCCAGGCGACGATCATCGACGTACGGGAAGCGCAGCGCAGCTTCGAGGAAGCAGGTTACCGGTTGATCAATCTGAACTATGCTGCGAAAGCCGCTGAAATTGAACTGAAAAGACTTAGCAATACACTTCAATAAAGTCAATGCGCGTTCCCGGGATTGTAATTCTTCCGGGAACGTGCATATATCCCCGCCGGCACTGGCACACATTTTTTTCATGAAAGATTAAAAAGTCATTAAACCTTTACCCGACTTTTTAATCTAACCGGCTCACCTTCAACCTAACATATACCGCGCGCCGCCGGTGTTATGGCCAACGCCGTCATGAAGAAAATACTACTGATCGTTTCACTCCTGAATTTCCTGTGCATTCAACTTTACGCGCAGGACGAACCCTCGGCGACCTACCCCATTACCGGCAAACTCGAAGATTCGGACAAAAAGCCTGTCCCGTTTGCAAACGTTGCGCTTCTTGCCGCGAAAGACTCGGCGTTGATCGGCGGCGGCACGGCCGATGAAAACGGACTTTTCACTATCCCGGCCGAGCCGGGCAGCCGCGCGGTGGTTGCGACGCGGGGCCACTTTCCC
>CAMLNK010000774.1 GCA_946481035.1 uncultured Dyadobacter sp.
GGAAACTAATAATTACCATGCTGACGAGTGTGTGTGTAAAATCCAAAAGTAGATAATAGATTCATAACCAGAGTTATAAATTTTCAAACGGTAAAATGAACACCGCCACCCGCCAACCCTTCTATCAAAAACTCTCCCTAACCCTCCTGGCCATTGGCATCATTATGCTCGCGATTTATCTTGGGCAGGATATTATCGTGCCGCTTGCATTGGCGGGGTTGCTGGCCGTTTTACTCCGGCCGTTGGAACAAAGGTTAATGCGAATCGGTATCCCGAAAACACTTGCTATCACGCTGGCACTAACCGTCGCGGTCCTGATCGTGTCCGCGGTTACCGTGCTTATATCCATGCAGCTGGCCGATTTCTCGGATGAATGGCCGAAGCTCAAAAGAAACATCGATCTCTTTTACCGCGATGCGCGCCGGTGGATTCGCCGCGAGTACAGCGTGAGCTACCGCCAGCAAGCCGAATACCTCAAAAATGCGCAAAGCAAAACACTGGAAACGTTCCAGGGGCCTGAGACGCTGGGTGCCGTGACGGGCCCGCTCGGAACTTTGATCCTCATTCCTATCTATACCTTTTTGCTGCTCTATTACCGTGCAATGCTGATCCATTTTTCGGTAGTGCTCTTTGCAGAGGAACAAAAACACCGCGTGCTGGAAATTTTGGGAGAAATCAAATCGATCATCCAGAGCTACATGGTGGGGTTACTGCTCGAAACGACGGCGGTAGCCGTGCTGAATTGCGCCGGTCTGCTGGTGCTGAACGTACAATATGCCATTTTGCTTGGCGTAATGGCAGCTATCCTGAACCTGGTACCCTACATCGGCGGGCTCGTCGCGACGGCGCTGGCGGTGATGGTGACATTCATCAGCCATCCCGAAATTGACGTATTGCTGGGCGTTGTGGGTGTATTTATTACAGTGCAAGTAATCGATAACAACTTCCTGGTGCCCTTCATTGTGGGCTCGAAGGTGCGGATCAATGCATTGGTATCGATCGTAGGTGTGCTCGTAGGCGGGGCGCTCGCGGGATTGTCGGGGATGTTCCTGTCCATTCCGGCGATAGCGATGATGAAAGTAATCTTTGACCGGGTGCCCGGGCTTGAACCCTGGGGGATTCTGCTCGGCGACCAGACGCCCGAGCAGGCGAACAATAAACTATTCCGTTTTGTGAACCTGAAAAAACCCGGCGGAGAAGATACAAGTGAAGAAAACCAGTCGTGAGAAGTTCCACGACCGGTTATGATTGGTGTCAGCTTACAAATTGCTTGGTATCCACCACCGCTTTGAGGTCATGCAGCAGGCTGAACAGCCCGAAGAATGTGCGGTTGATGTAGATAAAGTGCTTGGAACCGCGGTTCATATTCATTTTGCGCAGCTCTTTATCGTTGGCATACTTCTCGCCCAATGCGGCCAGTTTCAGGAAGAATTCCTCATCCGAAAAATCGAATGTCTCGGCCTGAAACGGTTGAGTGAGCAATGCGAGTATTTCGCGGAAAAGATTCGAGAAATAGACGGTTTCTGCTTTGGTATCCTTCTCTGTCAGGATTTCGAGCTCAACTAATTTAGCATGGAAAATCGCGGGATTATTTAGATTTTCCGGCTCGGCCAGCTCGAAATAAGGAACGTAAAAATCCTCGGGGATTTCTTTGATACAACCAAAATCGATGGCGATCAGGTTGTCATTATCATCGATCAGGAAGTTGCCCGGGTGCGGGTCCGCGTGAACTTTACGCAATTGGTGCACCTGGAACATATAAAAATCCCACAATGCCTGACCGATCTTGTTGGCGATTTCCTGGTCCGGATTTGTTTTGCAAAACTCCGACCAATGTACGCCGTTCATCCAGTCCATCGTAATCACACGCTCGCTGGAAAACTCTGGGTAGTATTTCGGGAAACGCAGGTTCGGAATATGCTCGCAGGCTTCGGCGATTTCGGTACTCTGGGCTATTTCAAGAATGTAATTCGTCTCTTCGGTCAGCTTCGTTTCAACTTCTTTGAAATACTTATCCGAATCCTTCGCCTGGATGTTGAACATCTTCATGGCAATAGGCTTCACGAGCGCCAGATCCGACGAAATGCTTTCCGCCACACCGGGATACTGGATTTTCACCGCCAGCTCTTTCCCGTCATGCGTAGCCTTATGCACCTGACCAATGCTCGCCGCATTGATCGCATTCGGATTGAATGTATCAAACAGTTCCAATGGAGATTTCCCGAAATATTTCCGGAAAGTCTTCACCACCAGCGGAGCCGAAAGCGGCGGTACCGAGAATTGCGAAAGCGAAAACTTCTCCACATAAGCCTGAGGCAGGAAGTTTTTCTCCATACTCAGCATCTGAGCAAGCTTCAACGCGCTGCCTTTCAGACTCTTGAGACTATCATAAATATCCTCGGCATTGTTATTATTGAGGTTATCACGCGCCGTTTCGGGGCTGGTGATCTTCTCTCCGTAATATTTCAGATAATTTCCCCCAATCTTGACCCCTGTCGAAATAAGCCGGGTGGCACGCCGTATTTTGGAAGTAGGGATACTGTCAATTGTTTCCATTCCTACTTCAATTTTTCTTTAATGAGAAACTTCCCAAAATCGATCACGCTCTCCAATGGCGTGGTATCGATCAGGTCAAACGTAGCGCGGATCGATTTTTCGATGAACAGATCCGTTTTTTCAAAACCTACGGATTCGTCGTCGATCCAGAATTTCAATGTAAGCAAGAGCTGAATCCATGCCCCTTCCTCCAATGCATCCTGCTGCGCTTTGCGAATGCGTTCGCTCTTCGCTTTCAGGTAACCGTCGCTGATCTCGTGAATGTAATCTTTGAAACTGCTCCGGAACTCTTTGAGCTTCAAAATGCCGTTCAGCTTGTTCTTTTCTTCCTTTAATGCAAAAACCACATAGCTGCGGTTAGCAGTCAGGATTTCGACCAATGTAAAATAGTAGGCCAGCAATTTGTCCCGAAAACCGACGCCATCGATCTCACCACTTTGGTTGATCAGGTTCACGGCCAGGTTATGGAAACTCACAAAAACGCGTCTTTCGAGCGAGTCGATGGAAGTGAAGAACTTGTAAAAATCCTTTTCCGCGAAACCGTGCTCTTTGGAAAACAGGTACACCGATTCCGGCTTCTTGTGATTTTCCAGGCAGTAATGCATGTATAACTCGGTAATTTTGTCGGCGGTAAGCTCCACGCTCGCGGGTGGTAATGCCTTCGTTTTGGTAGCCATCAGAAGTATTTGTTTACTTATGGAAGATGAGTCACGTTAAAGTAAACGCTCGCAACGGCTATTTAATTCCGATAGGAAGGGATGAAGCTCCTGCTTCATCCACATTATCGCAGGCACGAAACAGGAGCTTCGCGCTATTTCTTAAAAACATTCAGAT
>CAMLNK010000775.1 GCA_946481035.1 uncultured Dyadobacter sp.
CGTGTGGCGATACGATACCCGGGGCGATTACTGGGTGTACGATATTACGGCCAAAACCCTGAAACAGCTGGGAAAAGGCTTGCCGGAGTCGTCGCTGATGTTTGCGAAATTTTCGCCGGATGGTAAAAAGGTCGCGTATGTGAGCAAGCATAATGTGTACGTGGAGGACCTCGCGAGCAACGCGGTGAAACAGGTTACTACCGACGGTACCGACCGCGTGATCAATGGTACATTTGACTGGGTATACGAAGAGGAATTCGACTGCCGCGACGGCTTCCGTTGGAGCGACGACAGCAAGTCGATCGCTTACTGGCAGCTCGATGCCCGCAAGATCCGTAACTTTTTGATGATCAATACCACGGATTCTATCTACTCGTTCAATGTGCCGGTGGAATACCCTAAGGTGGGCGAAACGCCGTCGCCGTACAAAATCGGTGTGGTGGACATTGCTTCGGCGCAGACGAAATGGATGAATATCCCCGGTGATCCGCAGAATACCTACGTTCCCCGAATGGAATGGTCGGGAATGCCGAACGAGCTCGTGATCCAGCAACTGAACCGCAAGCAGAACGAAAGCACATTGTTTTACATCAATACGACCGACGGCAGCACGAAGCCATTTTACAGCGAAAAAGACGAAGCGTGGATCGATATCAAAAGCCGCTGGGAAAGTGACCCGATGGGCTGGGACTGGATCAATGGCGGTAAGGAATTTTTGTGGGTAAGCGAAAAAGACGGCTGGCGCCACACCTACCGCGTAAGTCGCGACGGTAAGAAGGAAACGCTCATTACCGCTGGCAATTTTGATATGATCAGCCCCGTCCGCATCGACGAGAAGAACAATGCCTATTACTTCATGGCTTCGCCCGATAACGCGACGCAAAGCTATTTGTACAAAACCACGCTGGACGGCAAAGGCACGCCGGTACGCATTACCCCGGCCGATCAGTCGGGAACGCACGCCTACGACATTTCGCCGCTGGGCAAATTCGGACGCCACCAGTTTTCGAATGCTAAAACATCACCGTTGGTAGAGTGGATTTCGTTCCCGAAACACGTTTCGATCGATCCTAACAACTCCATTGCGCAGTCGAAAGACAAGATCAACTCGTCGAAAGCGAATATCGAGTTCTTCAAAGTAAAAACCGATGAAGGCGTGGAAGTGGACGCGTGGATGGTGAAACCGACTAATTTCGACGCAAGCAAAAAATACCCGATCGTGTTTATGGTGTATGGTGAAGCTGCCGGTAGTACTGTAAAGGACGTTTGGGGAACCGGCCGCAACCGGTTGTATGCAGGCAGCATGGCCGATGACGGGTACATTTACGCTTCCATCGACAACCGCGGAACGCCTTCTCCCAAGGGTGCAAAATGGCGCAAGGCGATTTACCGCAATATCGGCCGCATTAACATTAAGGACATGGATGGCGCTGCTACGGCTATGTTCAGGCAATTTGCATTCATCGATACGAGCCGCGTGGCGGTACACGGATGGAGCGGTGGTGGCTCATCGACTCTGAACCTGCTATTCCAATATCCGCAGCATTTCAAAACCGGCATTGCGGTAGCCGCTGTGGCCAACCAGCTTACCTACGACAACATCTACCAGGAGCGCTACATGGGAATTCCGCAAGAAAACCGTGAGGATTTCGTAAAAGGATCACCGATTACTTATGCCAAAAACCTGCGCGGTAATCTGCTGTACATTCACGGAACCGGCGACGATAATGTCCATTACCAGAATGCCGAAATGCTCGTCAATGAGCTGATCAAGGCTAATAAGGTGTTCCAGTTTATGCCTTATCCGAACCGTTCGCACAGCATTTCGGAACGTGAAGGCACTTCGCGGCATTTGCAGTCGCTGTTTACGGATTATTTGAGAAAGAACTGTCCTCCGGGAGCGAAGTAGTATTGTAGTTTTCAAAAGAAAGACCTCCGGAAAGCATTGCAGCTTCGGAGGTCTTTTCTTTTGTATTGAAAACCTTATTTGCCGTAGAGTTTCTTAGCCGCCGGCTCATATTTATCACCCGCACTCCATTGCGGTGCCGTTTTGCGGTCGGCGATCAGGCGTGTGGCGTAAGTGTAAGCCTGGCTGAATTTCAGCAGATAGTTGAAATCGACGGTTTCGGGGTGATCAGTTACCTGGTGATAGTTTTTCATGATATCGCCATTGAACTCCTTGAAACCCGGGGTGAAAGTCGGGGCGGGAACGCCTTCTTTGGCAAAACTCACATTATCCGACCGGTCGAAAAGACCTTGCTCCGGTGAAGGATCGGCGTAAACGCCCAGGCCGAATGCCTTGCAAGCCGTTTCGATCTCCGCACGTGCGCCGGTGCGATCGAGGCCCATTACCGAAACGATGGTGGTATCGTTATAACCCGCACCGTCGGAATTCATGTTGAAAATGCATTTGTTCAAAGGCATAATCGGGTGTGTTGCGTAGTATTTGCTGCCGAGTAGCCCTACTTCTTCGCCCGTTAATGCAACAATCACGATCGAGCGCTTCGGCGGGTTTTTGGCCAACGCTTCCGCAGCGGTGAGCAATGCGGTTACGCCAAATGCATTATCGCGTGCACCATTGAAAATGCTGTCCTCGGGTGTGTACGTCTGCCCGCCTTGCTTGCCCACGCCCACGTGGTCGTAATGCGCGGAAAGCAGGATGTATTCTTCTTTCAATTTGGCGTCGGTACCGGGAATGTAGCCGGCCACATTGTAGCTGTAAATGGGTTTGGCAATCCTTCCGGAAGTTTTGAAAGTAACTTCTTTTACCCCGCGCAATGCTCGCGCGAACTTGGCTTCCTTGCCGTTCACCCACGCATGCGGGATCGTTTTGGCGGCCGTTCCTTCGGCGAGTGAGATTTTCTCTCCTGCAAAAAACTTGCTTACCGTATTCCAGGGAATAGGCGCATTAAAAAGCTCTATAACGGCAATAGCACCTTTGTCCTGGGCGATTTTGCGCTTTTCTGTCGAAGTAGCGATGATTTCGGAGGGCGTCTGCGTCTCCGGCGTGCCGCTTTCTACCAATACAATTTTGCCTTTCACATCCAGTCCTTTGTAATCGTCCCAGCTTTTGGCCGCATTTTCGAGACCAAAACTTGCGTAAACGATAGGTGCTTTCAGATCCACTGCATCGCCAGCCATTAAGAGCCAATCGGCACCGCTTTTCATGATTTCAGCGTCTGCCGCGATTTCGCCGGGGCCATTAGCACCCATTTTTTCAAATGGTACGCGCTGGAAATAGCTCGACGTACCGGTTTCTGTATTGCCGGGAACAGGCACAACGCCCAGTTTGCGGAACTGCTCGGCAATGTAGCGGGCCGCTACGAAGTTACCTTGCTCGCCCGTGCGCCTGCCCATGAGCTCGTCGCCCGCGAGGAAGCGGATATGCG
>CAMLNK010000776.1 GCA_946481035.1 uncultured Dyadobacter sp.
CATTCGGGTACAATAATTCACCGCTGATATTGGTCGACAATGTGGAACTCACCGTGACCGACCTCGCCCGGCTGCAACCCGACGATATTGAAAGCTTTTCCATCCTGAAAGACGCCAGCGCCACGGCTCTGTACGGCGCGCGCGGCGCGAACGGGGTTGTGTATGTGACTACCAAGCAGGGTAAGGCGGGTAAGGCGAAGATCAACTTTCGTGTTGAAAATTCGGTGTCCATGCCAACTCAGAATGTCGAACTGGCCGACCCGATCACGTACATGAAGCTGTACAATGAGGCCCAGCTCACGCGTGACCCGCTCGCGGCGATCAAATACTCTCAAAACCAGATCGAGAATACCGGCAAGGGCAACAATCCCTACATCTATCCTTCGACGGACTGGCGCGACGTACTTTTTAAAAAGTATACCCAGAACCGCCGCGCGAACCTGAGCGTGTCGGGCGGGGGAGAAGTGGCCCAGTACTATGTGGCGACGTCGTTCAGCAACGACAACGGGATGCTGAAAGTGGATAAGATGAATAATTTCAACAACAACGTCAAGCTCAACAGCTACTCGGTGCGTTCCAATGTGAATATCAATCTGGGGCCGCAGACGCAGCTGATCGTGCGGTTGTTCGGGAATTTTGATGATTACAACGGCCCTATCGACGGCGGCTCGGGCATTTACCAGAAAGCCCTGAAAACCAGCCCCACTTCCTATCCGGCCTATTATGCACCCGACAAAGCCAACGAGGCTACGGATCATATTCTTTTCGGGAATTTCGACCTGGGGCAATACCTGAACCCGTATGCAGATATGGTGAAAGGATATAAGCAATATTCCAGATCCAAAATGCTGACGCAGCTGGAACTGGCCCAGAAGCTCGACTTCGTTACCAAAGGGCTTAGTTTAAGAGGGCTGGCGAATATCAACCGGTCGTCGTATTTCGATGTGACGCGGGCTTATAACCCCTATTTCTACCACGCCGGGACGTACGACAAACAAGCGGATACCTACACGCTCAACTGGCTGAACCAGCAAACCAGCAACGAATTCTTCAGCGAACCCGCCACCGAATACCTGAATTACAAGCCCGGGGCCAAAAACCTGGAAAGCTTCCTGTACTTGCAGGGGACATTGGATTATTCGAGGGTTTTCAATGAGGTACACTCGCTGAATGCGACGGTGGTAACGACCTTGCAGCAGAGCCTGAAAGACAATTCGAGCGCGGGGCAGGTGCAATCCCTGCAGCAGTCGCTGCCGAGCAGGAATACCGGCGTGTCGGGGCGGTTGTCCTATTCGTTTGATAACCGCTATTTCGCGGAATTCAATTTCGGCTACAATGGCTCGGAGCGGTTTCATAAGAGCAAGCAGTTCGGCTTTTTTCCCACCATCGGCGGTGCCTGGGTAATATCGAACGAGGGCTTCTGGAAGCCTATGGAACACTTCATCAACAAATTGAAAATCCGTAGCTCGTACGGTCTCGTAGGTAACGACGCCATCGGGCGGCCCGACCAGCGCTTCTTTTTCCTTTCGGAGGTTAACCTGAACAATTCATCCAGGGGGGCGTCATTCGGATACAATTCCAGCATTACCCGCAACGGGGTGTCGATCAGCCGATACGAAAACAAGGACATTACCTGGGAAACGTCGTATCAGACCAATCTCGGACTGGAATTTTCCATTCTGCAAAAACTGAATGTGATCGCTGAAATCTACAAACAGAGGCGCTCCAATATCCTGATGGAACGGGCGTCCATCCCAACCACCATGGGGCTCTCGGTGATACCGTCGGCGAATGTGGGTGAGGCGAAATCCAAAGGGTTTGACCTGGCCGTGGATTTCAATCAGAATTTCAAAAATGGCGCATGGCTGGTGGCCAGGGGAAACCTGACGATGGCCCGCACGGTATTCTCCATTTTTGAAGAGCCGGATTATAAAGACAGTTATTTGTCGCGGGTAGGGCAGTCGATCAGCCAGCCCAGGGGATTGATCGCCGAGCGGCTTTTTATCGATGAAAACGATGTGAAAAACTCGCCACGGCAGAATTTCGGGGTGTATGGCGCCGGGGATATCAAATACCGGGACATTAACCGGGACGGGCAGATTACCAATGCCGATTTTGTTGCGATAGGCCACCCGGAAACGCCGGAAATTACCTACGGCTTCGGGCTGTCGGCCGGGCGCGGGCAGTTTGACCTTTCGCTTTTCTTTCAAGGCCTGGGAAGGGAGTCGTTTTTTATCAATCCGGTGGCTTCCGCTCCATTTATCAATTACAACAAAGACAACAACGGCGACGGCAGCCTGTACCCATCCAACCAGATCGGCGAAAATGCATTGCTGAAAGCTTTCGCGGACAGCCACTGGTCGGAAGAGAACCGCAACGTGTACGCGGTGTGGCCCCGGATGTCGACGGTCGCGAACGAGAACAATTCGCAGCGCAGCACCTGGTTTATGCGCGACGGGTCATTTATCCGCCTGAAAACGCTGGAAGCAGGGTACACGGTCAAAGGCCGCTTCCTGGAAAATCTGAAAGTGACCAACTTCCGGGTTTACTTCAACGGGACGAATCTGCTGACGTTCAGCAAGTTTAAGTTGTGGGACCCCGAAATGGGAGGGAATGGCCTGGGTTACCCGGTTCAGAAGGTTTTCAATATCGGTTTGAATATGAATTTCTAAGCATTGAACTATGAAATTACTGTACATCAGTTTTTGCCTTGCCGCTTTGCTCGTGCTGACCACGGCCGGGTGCCGGAAATACCTGGATATTGTCCCTGACAACGTGGCGACGATCGATAATGCATTCAAAATGCGTGCAGACGCGGAAAAGTACCTTTATACCTGCTACAATAACCTCCCGCAATTCGGCAATGAGGGGGCCGACCCTGGTTTTATGACGGGCGATGAGTTTGCGACGGTGTACCCGGTGTTGGGGAACATCAATGGCAGCCTGTACCGGATCGCGCGCGGCGAGCAGAACATCGTTTCGCCAATCGCCAACTATTGGGATAACAAATACTTTCAGGCGCTTCGCGAATGCAATATCTTCCTGGAAAACGTCGATAAGGTGCGCGACCTTACCGATTTTGAGAAGAAAAGATGGGTTGCGGAAGTGAAGTTCCTGAAAGCCTATTACCATTACTACCTGCTGCGGATGTACGGCCCCATCCCGATCATCAAAAAGAACCTTCCTATTTCGGCATCGGTGGAGGAGGTGAAGGTAAAAAGGCAGCATGTCGATTCGGTTTTCAACTATACGGTGAGCCTTATCGACGAAGCGGCGCAGGATCTTCCGGTGATTTTACCCAATGAATTTTCGGAGCTTGGCCGCATTACCAAACCTATTGCGCTCGCGATCAAAGCCGAGATACTCACTACTGCGGCCAGCCCG
>CAMLNK010000777.1 GCA_946481035.1 uncultured Dyadobacter sp.
CTGATCCGGTTTGCCATGGCTGTAAAATTGCCCGATACTTTCCAAACCAGATCCTTCCTGCGCAATACTTCCCCGGCAGCCGACAACTCAACACCACGACTATACAGGCCTTTCACACCCGGGAAAAACTCCCATCCCGCGCCGCCCGGCAGATTTACCCTGTCCGCATAAATCTGATTGTTTGTTATCTGATTGAAAACATCCAGCTCCACCCGCAGCTTTCCACGGAGTAAACCAAGCTCACTTCCGATACTCATCATGTTCCGGTTCACTTTGTTGGATCCGGACGTTTGAGAAAACCATAGATTTCTGATAGGCTCCGCATAACCATAATCTGCTACCAGCCTGAGCGAGCTGATCCCGATTCCAGCCAGCCGGCCGCTTTTATCCGGCACATTCCAGCCCACGCTCCCACCTATCGAACCGAAGCTTCTGATCCATTTGTCGTTCCGTGCATTCACATGAAAATCCCATGCGCCGGCGGAAAGTGAGGTTTGGACAAAAAATGATTTTGAGTCAGGCTTTCTATTTAAATAGATGGACGCAAAAGGATTTCCGGGTGGCGGCCCGTCGGTAACCTGATGATCTCTTGCGAGTTCCAGCCACCGATCTACAAATGCCTGGTCTTTACCATGCGCTTCTGCGACTGTTTTTTCAAATTTCTGCGCCACATATCCTCCCGAAACCACCCATACATTGTTTTTCCAGGCATAACGGTAGTTCAGCGCCGCTTCTAGCGTCCGCTGACGATGGTCGATAAATGCGTGAGTACCATAGGGGTAGTTCGGGAAGGCCATATTGTAGTCCTGCTTGTTGCCGGTAATGCCGTATTGCGCCCTCAGTGACAACCCTTTAATAATATCCAATTCCGCATATTGATTCGAAAATAACCGCTTGGTCTCCGTATGAGAGGCCGACCGGTCCACATCCGCCAGCGGGTTCTGGCGCGTCCAGTTGCCTATCTTAATGTTTGCAAATGACCCGTCCGCATTGTAAACCGGGCCGATGGGCATCGCGGTATACACTGCCCTAATGCTGCGCATGTCCGTTTTAGCGGTGGCGTAGTAGGTGCTTGTCCCAAACCGGAGCCTGTTTTTGAAAAGGTTAAAATCAAGATTTACCCGCACGCTCTTCCGGTCGTAACCGCTGTTTTTCACCAAACCCTTCTGATCTGAAAGATTTCCCTGGACCGAGAATTTCAAGAAATCGAGCCCGCCGCTGATTCCCAACTGCTGCCGGAACGCCGTACCCGTTTGCGTAGCTTCATCGATCCAGTTTACACTCACCGGAGGCCGGGAAGGATCTTCGAGGAACGGAGTCAGCTTGGTCCGCGTTGGGTATACCGTCTCCATTCTCTTTTCATAGGCAATAAAATCGGCGGTAGTTAATACATCCGGCGCATGTTTTTTCCGCTGAATAGAAGCCGTCGACTCAAAATCGACGTGAAGCCCGTTCGCCCGGCCTCTTTTGGTACGGATCACCACCACTCCGAATGCCGCGCGGCTGCCATACATAGCGATAGCGGAGCCATTCTTTATTATTTCAATGGATTCGATGTCCGACGGATTAATGATCGAGAGCACATTGGGCGCGGCAGAAGGATAGCCCGATCCGAGCTGGCTCAACGCATAATCTGAATTAATAGCTTCTATTGGAAAGCCATCGATGATATACAGCGGCTCATTGGAGGTTGTCAATGCGGCCGCACCCCGCAGCTGAACCGAAAAATCGCCGCCCGGTGCCCCGTTCGTTTCGATCACGCGCACGCCGGCCATTTGCCCCGCCATCAATTGCTCGGGCGTGGCCGCAACCAGCTTCTGTTCGTTTTGAATGATCCTGCGGCCTGTCCACACAGAATTGACGGACAGCATCGGCAAATTGTTTTTTTGCAAAGAATCCGTTTTAAGCGAATCGGCCACAAACCCGGCTTGTAGCACATTAGGGAATAAAACCAGCAGGTTAAGGAGAATACTATAAACTGTAAGCGAAATGTAAAAATGCTTCATTAACGATAGAGGTGATGTAACTTATATATCATTTCTGTTCATCAAAAATACTATTTCTCCTCCCGCTGCAAAAGCTTCTGAAATTTATTCGCAACTTGAATGTTACTTTAAATGAAGTTGTTCGTATAAAGATTACACAAACCAACACAACACTATGCCACAGTCAGAACAACACGATCTTTCCCTCACTCCCGCCCAGGAAGCCGAACGCTACCTCGAAAATGCACGCAGGATCCTGACCGAAAAAGCAGGTAAAAAAGACGGCCTGTATGCGGATGTTAAGTATGTAAAAATGGCCGCGGGCACGGCGTACTCGGCTGCATTACTCATTCTGGATGAATATCTCCGGCAAAAAGAAGGCGTTCATTTCGTCAAGCCGAAGAGCATTGAGGACTACATGGCCCGGCTAAGAAAGTATGACAAGAAATTGCTGAGAATCCTCGCCAGCGTGTATGACGAGCTGCATTTGGCGGGTTACTATCATGGAACCCGATCGGTGGATACCATGCAGAAAGGCATGAATGGCGTCAGGCAAATGCTGAACTACATTTGAATCCACAAATCAAAGAGAATGCAGACGCCGCCAGCGATGTACACAGGAAAATGAGCTAATTTTGAATGAGTGAATAACCTGAAACATTCACTCATTCACTCATTGACTCATTCACTCATTACAACTAATGCCCAAACTTCCCTACCTGCTCATTCTGCTCGTCCTGCTCATCCAGAGCTGCAATTCATCCGGCGACGAGCAAAAAGAGCAGACTTTCGCTGCCGATACGGTCACTCAGTTCGTCAAAACCGAGATACATCATGCACGTGGGTTTGAGATAAGGTATTTCAAAGATTTCAAGCTGGTGAGTATTATCAACCCTTTCGGCGGGCAGGGGGATACTTTGCAATATATTCTTCAAAAAAAGGGGGCTGCGATGCCCAATGGCTATCCAGGCGCCCAGCGTATTGAAATACCTGTAAAAAGTCTGGTAGCAATGTCGTCAATGCACGTCGGCTTGCTGGGTTTTCTTGACGCGGAAAATGTATTGACGGCCCTTGGAAGCCTGCAATACGTGTATTCGCCGAAGGTTATTGCATTGATCAGAGCCGGAAAAATAACAGAAGTAGGTCGCGACCAGGGCTTGAATGACGAAAAGGTGATCGAAATGCGGCCCGACCTGGTAATGACGATCGGAAACCCAGGCGGGAAAATGGACCATTACCGGGTGCTGAAAGAAGCCGGAATACCCGTACTAATCAATTCAGAATGGGTGGAGCAAACGCCGCTGGCCCGCGCGGAGTGGGTGAAACTCATGGCAGCATTGCTGGATAAGGAAGCGCTCGTCAACGAAAAATTTGCACAGGTGGAAGCAGAATATGAAC
>CAMLNK010000778.1 GCA_946481035.1 uncultured Dyadobacter sp.
TTCCCGAAACCCATACCCACGATAACTACTGTGATTTGCTTGTCGCTCATTGCTGCTTTGGTTAGTCCCCGGATTGAAACCCGGGGTTAAGAAATGGATTGATTTGCTTTGTTTTGCGAGCCTGCGGCTCTTTTGATGCTTTCTCTCAGATCTTTCTCTCTCAAATCTTTCTCTTTGATCCCCGGGATAAAGCCCGGGGCAATGGATTAGGGGATTGTATTTGATCATCGACGAATTTGGGCAGTTCTGTTATCATCTTTTCAAATCCCATTGCCGTCGATTTTAATCGACGGACAGAGTGAGCAAAGAAGTTTGTTGGAGCAAAGATTGAATGATTGAATGATTGAATGATTGAATGATTGGTAAATAGATAGCATTATCAATTTATCTATTTGCCAGCCGCCCACTGAACCGCATTGCGCAGGAGTGTCTGATAAGGTTCAATAGTGTGCGATTTGGCATCATGCCCCAATGCTATCCCTACAATTCTCCCCTTAGGATATTTCACGATGAAAATGCTTGGAAAAACCTTCTCCGATGTTTCCGCTTTGGCAGTTGCCAGCACTTCAATGGGCGTTCCGGCGGCATCGGGTTTGAAATAATACAATTCATCATCCAGTTTGAAGCTTGTTGGCACACCCTTGGTCACCGGGTGCTTTTGAGTAATGGTTACCTCGAACGGCCCGTATTTATCATGCCCTTTCGAGCCGCCGCCGACGAGCTTCTGGTTGTATTCCGGCCAGTCGGCCCAGTTGTACCAGAGCGCGGGGTGGGCCAGTACCAGACCTTTGCCGGCATCCACAAATGCGAAAATGGCTTCCCGCGTGGCTTTGTCGGCAATCGGCTGGTTGTTGCTCAGGAAAAGCACATCAATGTCTTTCAGCTTCGCCAGGATCGTCGACGGGTCACTGGTGTATTCCACCGTCGCCAGGCCGCCTTTTTGGAGCGTCTGCACATCTTCCTGCTTGTACCACCGGTCGAAATCATGGGAAGCGCCACCGCCTACCAGCAGCACGCGGATCGCCTTTTTCTTTCCGGGGTTGGTTTCCGCCGTTACATTGTGGGCGAACATGGCTAATAGAAGCAATAATGAGGCGATGAACTTTGAGGTTGAATGCGTCATTTTAAGTTGTTAAGTTTATGAGTTTAAAGTTCAGGGCGACAAAGCGGTTGTAGATCTATGAGCTTAAAGTTCATGAGTTAAACATTCGACTCTAAACTCATAAACCCTAAACTCATGAACTCATTTCACCACTCGCAGGATGCCGTTCATTCCGCGCCAGTGGCCGGGGAATGTGCACACGTAAGGATAATCGCCGGGCTCGTTGGGAACCGTGATTTCCAGTGTTACCGTTTCACCCGAATTCACCAGTCTTGTCGAAAACAACACTTCCGGAATCTTCGGGACATATTGCATTTCAGCAGCTTTCGGGTTAGTGAGGAGCTCGTCCGCGGCCTTACCTACTTTTTGCAATGTGCCGGGTTTAATGATCAGCAGGTTATGCTGCATTCCATCCGGGTTTTCAAGGTTAATCACCACCTTCTGACCAGCCTTCGCGGTAATCAGCTTTTTATCATATTGCATGATTTCCTTTTCCACTTTCAGCTCGATTACAGTAGCATTGGAACCCGCCGTTTTCGAAGCCGGTTTCGTGGATGCGCTCGCATTAGTACCTCCTTCATTCGGGCGATTCAGTTCGAGGAAAGCTTTCTGGAAATTACCTACAAACCCGAAGCGGCCTTCATATTCTCCGATCCTGTCTTCACCCTCCATATCTTCCCCGGAACGCACCGAGTTACCCAACGGCGCATTGAAAAGCATATGTGCCTTGCCGGTAGCAGCTTCCTTTCCGTCGATTTCAATGCGGATGTTGCCGCCTTGCGTGAGGCTTGCCACTACATCGAATTTATCAGGTAGCGGCTCGGTTGTGGCCGCCTTGCTCAGCATTCCGTGCTGTTTCACGGCCATAATCAGCTTTCCATCCTGGATGTACAACGCATAACCGCCATCTTTTCCACCCTGGCCGGCGATGAAGCCCTGCAATGCCCGGTCGCGGCCTTTGGTAATGGTGGCGCGGATGGTGATTTCCTTGCCCGAAACATCCGGTGGGAATTGCAGCGTGTTTCTTCTGCCCAATGGATAAATCTCCTTGCTTAATGCTTCCGTCACTTGTGCGGTCAATGCAGATGGCTGCGATTGCTTGCCTGCCGCTGCGAGGAAGCCTTTTTCGTGCTGGATAGCCGCCGCGAGAATAGCCCGTGAGAGCCATGGGTCTTGGGCATTCTGCTCATCGAGGGAAGCCTGGTAAATGGCGGCCCCTGCTTTTTCGGAGGCAGGCAACTCGGCGATGGCCACGAATACGCTTAGTCGGGTGTTCAAGCTGGCGTCTTTCATTCCTTTTTCGAGTATTTCAAAACTCTGCGCCTGCTTCGGTAGCACACTTGCCGCCGCTTTGCGCACACCCGCCGCCGGGTGGGTCAATGCTTTGCTAACCACCTGCAATGCTTCCGCGTTCGAACCATCGAGCGTCGAACCGTCGAACGTAGAACCGTCGAGTGCTCCCAGGCCGTGCAATGTCCATAATGCATGTACGGCCGGGCTGTTCAGGCCTATTTCATCAACCTTGGGATTATTAATGATCTTGTACAAATCCGGCAGTACCGAGCGTTTCTTCGATTCGACGAGCAAGCGCTGGGCAGTCATTCGCCAGAACATATTGTCGTTTTCCAATGCAGCCACCAGTCCCGGCAGGTCGTCTTTGGAGAGTTTCAATGGAGGCGATTGCTTGCCATTTTTGTAAACAATCCGGTAAATGCGGCCGTGGTTAAGGTCGCGCATCGGGCTGCTGAATGCATTCCCCGGGCCGTGCGGCTGCTCTTCAAACGGAAGAATAAATTTCGAAGGCGATTGCGCCGGTACGAACACGTTGTGCTGGATAATGAAATTGTACCAGTCGGCAACCCATACGGCACCGTCCGGGCCTACTTCGGCTTGCACCGGGCCGAACCATTCGTCGGAGCTGGCCATGAAGTTCCAGCCGTCTTTTTCTTTGAAACCCGCGCCGTCCGGTTCGAGGATGGCTTTATGTATCAAACGGATGGTCGGTTCGGTAACCAATGCAACGCGGTTCCAGTACTCTTTCGGATAGTTCCGGGCTGTGTAAAAATGGTGGCCCGCGGCGGATGTGAAACCTCCTACCACATCTACCTGACGAAGGTTCGGTGTCACGGCGTGGGCGTCATAATGCCCGTCGATCTTCTGAATAGCTTGCACCGATGACTGCTCTTCGCCTAATGTACGCTGCATTAACCGGCCGGGCATCGAGAAGAATGCACTGTGGGTGTTGTTGGCGGTGGAAAGGAATACGTTGTTATCTTC
>CAMLNK010000779.1 GCA_946481035.1 uncultured Dyadobacter sp.
AGCAGTATCGCGGCCAGGGCCACAATACTGCTCTTCAAGAATGGTATGTTCCTTTTCATGTGCGTGTTGTTTAAAGTAAAACTTACACTAACTGCTTTACTTTTTACGTAAAGCCATGAAAAAGGTAACAGCTTGTAGAATAATTAAAATTCTGCGCTCTTAGGGTAACGCGGGAACGGGATCACGTCGCGGATGTTGCCCATGCCCGTCACGAACTGCACGAGGCGCTCGAAGCCCAATCCGAAGCCCGAATGCGGCGCGGTACCGAATTTGCGGGTTTCGAGGTACCACCACACGTTTTCGGGATCGATACCGATCTCTTTCACGCGGCCGAGGAGCTTCTCATAATTTTCTTCACGCTGGCTGCCGCCGATGATCTCGCCGATGCCGGGGAACAATACGTCCATCGCGCGCACCGTTTTGCCATCCTCGTCGAGCTTCATGTAGAACGACTTGATTTCGCGCGGATAGTTGGTCAGGATCACCGGTTTTTTGAAATGCTTTTCCACCAGGTAACGCTCGTGCTCGCTCGACAAATCGATGCCCCAGCCGGTTACCGGGAACTGGAATTTGCCCTCTTTTTGCGGCTTCGATTTCAACAAAATCTCTATCGCTTCGGTATAAGTCAGCCTTTCGAACGGATTGTCCACCACAAATGCTAGTTTTTCAAGCAATGGCAATGAGCGTTCGATCTGCGGCTTGTTCTTTTCTTCTTCTGTAAGGCGGTTTTGCAGGAAATTCAAATCATCCTTGCAGTTGATCAATGCATAGGTGATCACTTTTTTGACAAAATCCTCTGCCAGGTCCATATTGTCGGCCAGCTCGAAAAACGCCATTTCCGGCTCGATCATCCAGAACTCCGCGAGGTGGCGGGTTGTATTGGAGTTTTCTGCACGGAACGTCGGTCCGAAAGTATAGATCTTCGAAAGCGCCATTGCACCCAGCTCGCCTTCCAGCTGGCCGGAAACGGTCAGGTTAGCCTCGCGGCCGAAAAAATCTTCTTTAAAATTGATCGCACCTTCCTCCGTACGCGGCAGGTTGTTCAGGTCGAGCGTGGTTACACGGAACATTTCGCCCGCGCCTTCCGCATCCGAAGCCGTGATCACCGGCGTATGCAGGTAG
Source organism: uncultured Dyadobacter sp. (assembly GCA_946481035.1). The sequence goes on from CAMLNK010000779.1 coordinate 1,123, forward strand.
AAAAAGCCTTTGTCATTGAAATACTGGTGCACCGCGAACGCCAATGCGTGGCGGATGCGCAGGATCGCGCTGAACGTGTTCGTACGCGGGCGCAGGTGAGCGATCTCGCGCAGGAATTCCAGCGAATGCTTTTTAGGCTGCAACGGATATTCATCAGGATCTGCCGTTCCGTAAACCTCAATGTCCGAGATTTTCACTTCGACCGTCTGTCCCGCACCTTGCGACGCGATCAGTTGGCCGGTTACTTTCAGGCACGACCCGGTGGTTACTGTCAACAGCAATTCGGCAGAAAACTGACCGGGTTCAGCCACTGCCTGGATATTATGTATGGTCGACCCGTCATTCAACGCGATGAAAATCGCGTTTTTGCTTTCTCTTTTTGTTCTTACCCAGCCCTTTACGACAACCGGTTGGTTTTCAGGCGCAGTTTGTAAAATGTCTTTGATTTGCAACGGTCCCATTTTGTTCAATTCAATCTTTAAAATGTCAGCCGGGAAATGCCCGGTTTTTACGAATGAGGCGCAAAATTACAAATTCGGCCCCGAAAACCTATTGTAGCGCCGCAACTTACTTTTCTGTGGAACCCAATCATTGTACAGTCTGGTTTTCAACGTAATTTTGCCCGCATCAACCTGATTAAAGACCCAATTACCTTGAATAACCGACTTGCCATCATATTATCGGTGGTTTTCCACCCGCTGATACTCACGACATACCTGTTTGCATTGCTCTTCCTGCTCGCGCCAGATCTCGTAGGCGTGAGCGCATTCGAATTGCCCGCGCTGGGGAGCCTGCTGCTGCTGCTTTGGCTGAATACCTTCATTGCGCCCGCGCTCATGATGTTTTATTTCAAAAAAATGGGCATGATCACGTCGCTACACGTGGAGGATGCTGCCGAACGCCGCATTCCTTATCTCGCCTGTGTGATCATTTACGGGTTGGCCACCTATTTGTTTGGCTGGGAACTGGAACCGATCAGCGAGCTTGCCCCACAGATTTCCGTCATTCTCGCCAGCGTCACGTTCTCGCTCGCGCTGATAGCAATGGTGAGCTATTTCTGGAAAATCAGCGCCCACGCTACCGGTATCGGTGGTGCTATTGGCATGCTATCGGGCCTGATGATCCGGTTCGACGAAGGTGCGTTGCTCATGCCGCTGCTGCTTACGATCCTGATCGGCGGCTGGCTCATGAGCGCGCGCCTGCAACTGAATGCGCACACGCCCTCGCAGATTTTCGCGGGCGTATTTTGCGGCGTTTTCGTCGGCAGCGCCACCGTTTATTTCTATTTTTGATACAAAACACTTCATGGCATGTATCAAAACCTCATTTTCGAAAACCGCGATGGCATCGCGCGCATTACGCTCAACCGACCGGATGTTTACCACGCATTGAGCCCTGCGCTTATCGCTGAGATCACCAATGCCATTCAGGTCGCCGCGGAAGACCATTCCGTGCGTGTAGTCCTCCTCACCGCCACCGGCGACAAGGCATTCTGCTCCGGAGCCGACCTGAAAGAAGCCACAACATCCGGCAAAAGCGCCGGCGAAATTCTGAGGGACTACTACGAACCCATGGTCACCGCTATCCGCGACATCCCAAAACCCGTGCTGTGCCGCATGAACGGCCTCGCCGTTGGCGCCGGATGCTCACTTGCATTGGCCTGTGACACAATTATTGCTGCCGAAGACACCTACCTGAGCCTCGCATTCGTGCAAATAGGCCTCATGCCCGACGCCGGCGCCACATTCATGCTGCCGAGGCTCATTGGCATGGCCCGTAGCTTCGAACTGGCATCCACGGGCCGGCGTATATCCGCTGCCGAAGCCCGGCAAATAGGGCTAGTCACCAAAGCCGTCGCCCGCGAGTCGCTCGACGAAGAAACTGAAAAGCTCATCAGCTACTACCGCCACGCTCCCACACTCGCCATTGGCGCGATGAAGCGTGCATTCAACCAATCGATGCACTCTAACCTGACGCAAATGCTCGAAACGGAGCGCGAAAGTCAGGAAATGCTCTTTGGTACTCAGGATGTGCGGGAAGGAATTGCAGCTTTTTTAGAAAAAAGAAAGCCTGATTTTCAGGGAATTTGAGTCATATCAGAAAAAAAACCTTAAATTTATTCCCTCAGAATTTGGTACTAGAAAAGTCATCACTTACCTTTGCAGTCCAATTCGGAAATGGTTTCGTAGCTCAATTGGATAGAGCACCTGACTACGGATCAGGAGGTTTGGGGTTCGAATCCCTACGAGACCAC
>CAMLNK010000780.1 GCA_946481035.1 uncultured Dyadobacter sp.
GTGTTTTGAAAGGCGTTTTAGCCCGAGAACGGGAAAGGTTGTGTATATTTACTTGAATAGTTCTTCTTAATCCAATGACCAGACACCACCTAGCCCTAGTTACACTCTTTTTCCTCACTGCATTTACTACAAAGGCCCAGATCAGCTCTCCACCGGGCTTTTTACAGAAAACCAACACGAATGCGTCGCGGCAATGGGTCGATTCCGTTTTTGCGACGCTGACGCCCGATGAACGCATTGCCCAGCTGATTATGGTGGCTGCGGTGTCGGACACCAAACGGGCATTGATCGATCCAAAAACGAGCAATCCGACGGTGGTGGAAAAGTTGATCCGTGAAAATAAAGTTGGCGGGATTGTGTTTTTTCAGGGTGGACCAGTGCCTCAGGCTCGGCTGACCAACTATTACCAATCGATTTCGAAAGTGCCGTTGCTCGTGGCGATGGACGCGGAGTTTGGGCTGGCGATGCGGATCGATAGCACGGTTCGGTACCCGTATCAGATGACTTTGGGCGCCATTCAGGGGAACAATGCCCTGATTTACGAAATGGGCGCGCAACTTGCGAAACAAGCACGGAGGCTTGGAATGCATATCAACTTCGCGCCGGTCGCGGATGTTAACAATAATCCCAATAACCCGGTGATCAGCTTCCGGTCGTTTGGGGAAAATAAATACAAGGTTGCTGAAAAGGCCGTTGCCTACATGCGCGGGATGCAGGACAACGGGCTGCTTACCAGCGCAAAGCACTTCCCGGGCCACGGCGATACCGGCACCGATTCGCATTACGACCTGCCGCTGATCTCCCATTCCGTACAACGCATTGATTCACTGGAACTTTACCCCTTTCGCGCATTGATCGATAATGGATTAAGCGGGATGATGATCGCGCATTTGAGCATTCCAGCGCTCGACAAAACGCCTAATCTGCCTTCTACCCTCTCCAAACCGATTGTCACGAAGCTACTGCGCGATCAGCTGGGATTTGAAGGATTGATTTACTCCGATGCCATGAATATGAAGGGGGTAACCAAATATTTTCCGGACGGCAAAGCCGATGCCATGGGGCTCGAAGCGGGTATGGACTTGCTGGAATTTACCGAAGATGTGAACAAGTCCATTGCGGAGATCAAAAAGAGCATTGCCGAAGGCAAGATCACGCAGGCCGAGATCGATTACCGTTGCCGCAAAGTGCTGGAAGCAAAGGCCTGGGCAGGCCTTAACCACTACAAACCGGTTGACCTCAACAACCTGTACGAAGACCTGAATCCCAAAGCCGCCGAGCTCACCAACCGTTTGCTCACGGAAAAAGCCCTTACAATACTCAAAAACGACAACAGCATTCTGCCGCTCCGCGAACTGGATACGTTGAAAATTGCTTCCGTTTCTGTGGGCGCCGATACTATTACCACTTTTCAGAATACGCTGGGACTTTATACTACCGTCGACCACTTCCAAATCCCTGCCAAGGCCACGGCTGAGCAGATCGAGGCGGTGCGTTCGAAGTTGAATGCTTATAATTTGCTGTTGGTTGGCGTGCATTTGGGCAGCATTTCTCCGCGGACGAGCTATGGCCTTACTGAGCCGATGAGCGCCGTTTTGCAGGAGCTGATCGCCACCAAAAAAGCAGTGGTTTCGGTTTTTGGAAATCCCTATGCTTTGAATAAAATGCCTAAAACCGACGACGCGAAAGCGTTGCTCATGGCGTACCAGCTTACGCCTTACACACAGGATTTGTCGGCCCAGCTGATTTTCGGTGCGATTCCAGCCTCGGGCAAGCTGCCGGTGACGGTCAATGCGCAATATCCTTACAATGCGGGTATCGAAACCCCGGCCCTCGGCAGGTTGAAATACACCATTCCGGAAGAGCTTGGGCTGGATTCGAAGGTGATTACTTATAAAATCGATTCGATCGCCAATGCGGCCGTTACACAAAAGGCGACGCCCGGCTGTGTGGTACAACTGGCCAAAGACGGCAAGGTGTTTTTCCGGAAGGCTTACGGTAAGCATACTTATGAAGGTAACCACGCAGTAAAAGTGACGGATTTGTACGACCTGGCTTCGGTTACCAAAATCACAGCTTCCACGCTTGCATTGATGAGCCTTTGGGATCAGAAAAAGTTTGATCTGGACGCGACCATGAAGGATTACCTCCCCGATTTCGAAGGCTCCAACAAGGCCGACCTCCAATGGCGCCGCGTGCTCACGCATAGCGCCCGCCTGAAAGCATTTATCGTACTTTGGAAAGAGGCCCAGAAAGCGGATGGCAGCTGGAAAAAGAAGACATTCAGCACCAAACAATCCAAACGCTACCCTATCTCGGTAGTAGGCGACAGTTTGTTCATTTTCAAAAATTATGACAAAACCATCTTCAAATCGATCCGCAACTCGCCTTTGAATGAAAAGGAAGGTTACGTTTACAGCGACCTTTCATTCATTCTTTATCCGCAGATCGTGAAACGGCTGAGCGGGGAGAATTTTGAAGATTATATTAAAAACCATTATTACCACAAACTCGGCGCCAACACACTCACTTTCAATCCGAAACGCTTTTACAAACTAGACGACATCGTGCCTACCGAGCGCGATACGTTCTTTCGTATGACGCAGCTGCATGGCCAGGTACACGACGAAGCGGCGGCCATGCTGGGCGGGCTGAGCGGCCACGCGGGGCTTTTTGGTACTTCCAACGATGTGATGAAAGTGTGGCAAATGTATTTGCAGGACGGCTATTACGGCGGTCAGCAATTGCTGAGCAAGGATGCATTGATCGAGTTTACGCGTTACCAGTATCCCGAAGAGGGCAGCCGCCGGGGAATCGGATTTGATAAGCCTACATTCAAATACACCGGGAATGCGCCGCGGTATGCGAGTCCGTCGAGCTTCGGGCATACTGGGTATACCGGCATTATGACCTGGGCTGATCCGGCATGGGGACTGAACTACGTCTTTTTGTCGAACCGGGTATACCCGACGCGCGAGAATAACAAGATCTCGTCGATGAATATCCGTACTTCGATCATGGATGTGGTTTACGAGCAGCTTTTAAAAAAGTAACCCCGGTTACCCACACCGAACCCTGAACTTGCTACCTTTGTAATTCTCACGAACAACGTTATCACAATGTACTATCGGTTTGACAAAGAAAAAGCGTCCCGACGGCCCGGAATCACGCCGTTGAAGGAGGCTATCGATCAAATGCTCGATAGGTACAAGCTGCGTAACCGTTTCGACCAATCCTATGTGGTCGCGCATTGGGACAAGATCATGGGTTCGGCCATTGCCACCCGCACTAAGAAGGTTTATATCAAAGACAACATCCTGTTCCTGCAAATCGAATCCGCACCGCTCCGCAACGAGCTTTTCCGCGCCAAAG
>CAMLNK010000781.1 GCA_946481035.1 uncultured Dyadobacter sp.
AAAATGCCATTTTTGCTATCCCAGAGCTCTTTTTATTTGTCCTGAACCAAAAAATAAACTATTATTGATCGGCGTTGACTTCGGGCTCCGGTACAATTATTGGTCACGCGGATTTCCCCTGTAAAAAAACGATCGGGTTAATACTGATTAAATGTCCGACGAAGAATTATTATCCCTTTTTGAAAACCCCGAAACGCGGAGGAACGCTTTCAATCAGCTGGTGCGGAAGTACCAGCAAAAAGTATATTGGCTGGTAAGGAAGATGGTGGTCGATCATGATGATGCCAATGACATTACCCAGGATGTATTCATCAAGGCATGGAGCGCGCTGGAAAACTTCCGCGGCGACGCCAAGCTGTACACCTGGCTGTACCGCATTGCGAGCAACGAAGCCATTAATTTTCTCAATAAAAAACGCCGGAAGTACATCATCCCGATTTACGACGTCGAGAATGAGCTGAGCGAAAAACTGGAAGCAGACCAGGACGTGAGAGGTGACGCCATTCAGCTGAAATTGCAGAAGGCATTATTAAAATTACCAGAAAAGCAGCGTTTGGTATTTAACCTGAAATATTTTGAAGATTTACCCTACGAAGAAATATCTGAAATCACCGGAACCTCGGTAGGAGCGTTAAAAGCCTCATATCATTGGGCTTCCAAAAAAATTGAAGATTTTTTGAACGAGACGGATTAAACTATTTGCATTCACATTGGTCAAACCTTCACAAGAAAGGAAATATAAATAATCATGGACAAAAAACGTATACGGCTGGATGATCTGAAAAGGGAGACGCCCTTTTCCGTGCCGGAAGGTTATTTTGACAAGCTGCCGCAAATGATCCAGGCCCGGATCCCTGCTGAGCCCGTCCGTAAACCCCTCGTAAGCTGGTCGTGGCAACGTTCTGTTGGCCTGGCGGCGGCGTCGGCACTCATTCTGGTGCTGGTGTGGGTAACGGTACCGGAGCGCCAGGGATCGTTGGGACAGGAGCCGTTGAGCGGTATCAGTAATGCCTCTATCATCAGCTACCTGGAAGATCAGGACATCAGTTATTACGATTTAAGCGAACACAAGGTGGTTCAGAAGGCATTCGAATCCGATTCGACGGTGCTGAATTACCTGGACGGCCTGGAAGACGATATTCTTCGCCAGCAGTTGGAGGAGGTTATGGTAGCCCCGGAGAAGATTTGACCCTAACGAACAATCGAAATGAACTTACAAATTGAATTCAAACGGTATCGGAACACTTTTGCTCTTTTGTTTCTAATCATTGGCGCCGCGTCTACAACGGCCAACGCTCAACGTCGTTCCGAAGAAGAAATAAAGAAAATCCAGGACGCCAAGGTGGCGATTATTACCAATCGCCTGAACCTCACGCCCGAGCAGTCCACCGGTTTTTGGCCGATGTACAATGAGTATTCCCAGAAAAGACGGGAAATACACCGGGCTCAGCGAAAAATCATCAATGACAAGAAAGCAGAAGGCCAGAACGACGAGGCTGTGCTGAACAACCTGAAAGAGGTGCAGGAACTCCGCCAAAAGGAACTCGACCTCGAAAAGGAATATCAGAACAAGTTTTTAAGGGTTATTACAGCGAGTCAGGTAATCGAATTGTACAAAGCTGAGCGTACATTCAACGACATGCTGATTCAGCGGTTAAAACAAAAAAATTGAGTTAGCCTGCTTGTCGACTTATTACAAAACAAAAGGCCCGCTTCCATTCGGAGGCGGGCCTTCGTTTATAAAAAAGGTTAATGCTAATGAGCTCCCACAGCTTCCACTTCGCCTACTCCCCGTGTTTCAACGGTGATATTGCGCAGCGGCGCCTGGTGTTTTTTGAAATCCTGGATGATTTCGAGCACGTCGTAATCGATGTTCATAGATTTGGAGCCGTCGATCACCACTGTTGCGCCGTCGGGCAGGTTATCCAGCGTTGCGCTGATGCTTCCCTTGTTCAGGAATGTAACTTCTTCCGAAAGCAAAAGCGTGATCACGTCGCCGTCGCGGTGCTCTTCTTTGATATAATGGTAAGAATGCTTGTGGTTCTTTTTCAGGATGAAATAGATCGCCACTACCATTCCTATCCCGATACCTTTGAGCAAATCGGTGCTCAGGATCGCGATTATAGTCACTACGAATGGAATGAACTGTTCTAGGCCCAGCTTGTACATTCCTTTAAACAGCTCGAATTTGGCCAGTTTATAACCTACCATCAGCAATATCGCCGCGAGCGATGCGAGCGGGATGTAGTTGAGGTATTTGGCAATAAACACCGCCGAAATAAGCAAAATGGTACCGTGAATGATGGTACTCAGCCTCGTTCTGCCGCCGGAGTCGATATTGGCCGAGCTGCGGACGATTACCTGGGTTACAGGCAACCCACCGAGCAAGCCGGAAATCATGTTACCCGTGCCCTGCGCCATCAGCTCTCGGTTGGTAGGCGTAGTGCGCTTGAATGGGTCAAGGCGGTCGGTTGCCTCTACGGACAGCAGCGTTTCAAGGCTGGCTACAATGGCCAATGTCAATGCTACGGTGTACACCTCGGGCTTGTTGAATGCGGAGAAATCAGGTGATTTGAAAAAACTGAAAAACTCAGAAGCACTCGAAGCAACGGGAAGCTGCACCATATGCTCGCCGCTCAATACCCATTGCGGCGCTACCGAACCAAATGCGAGGTTAAGAATGACGCCGGTAAGCACCACGAACAGAGCGCCCGGAATGTACCGGAACAGCTGTATTTTCTTCATAAACGGCTTATCGAACAGGATCAGCATTGCGAGCGAGATTGCCGAAATGATGATTGCGCCGGTGCTGTTGTACCGGAAAGAATAATACACTTCCGTGAAGGTATTACGGCCGTCTTTCTGCGCGAAAGCTTCATCGCCCATGAAATCGGCGTCATAGCCGAATGCATGCGGTATCTCCTTCAAAATAAGTGTAATACCAATGGCGGCGAGCATTCCCTTGATCACCGATGAAGGGAAGTAGTAGCCGATAATACCGGCTTTGAGCAAGCCGGCGAGGATTTGCAGAGCTCCCGCAAGCACGACGGCGAGCAAAAACGCTTCGAAGCTGCCCAGCGTATCGAGCGCATTGAGTACAATCACAACCAGACCCGCTGCCGGACCTGCCACACCCAGGGAGGAGCCGCTCAGCGAGCCTACTACGATTCCGCCTACGATACCGGCAATAACACCCGAAAAAAGAAGATCGGAGCGCCCGGTCGAGGCTAGCGCAATACCGAGGCATAACGGCAGCGCTACCAGGGATACGACAAGCCCGGAAGGTAAATCGTATTTGATATTGGCGAACAAACTTTTATTATTCAATGACATACGATTGATTCAGTAAGGATCATTAATTGGACTACTCGG
>CAMLNK010000782.1 GCA_946481035.1 uncultured Dyadobacter sp.
GATGCCGATTGGAATAGCAATCCCACATCATTTAAATATAAGCTGCTTTCCAAAGAAGAATTTGGCGAGGCAGGTATCGCCGACGTTCAGGAGTTTGGTACGGAAAACGGGCCGGTTTATATCCGGGCGAAGATCAATGTAGATGAATCCGGTATGCAGCTCGATCAGTTATCGCGCCAGCGTGCGCCGGAATGGTCCGAAAAGGTGATTTTTCTGAAAACACTGGTAAAAGGGCCCGCCACACTGTATTTGTACCGGCAGTCGGGGCTCACCAGGTTCTACTACAAGAAAGAACCGGGGCAGGTGACACCGCTCGTCTACAAGCGCTATTTCGATGACAACGGAAACGTGGCTTCCAATGTTGGGTTCAGGCAGGAGCTGCTTAATGCATTGCAGTGCAAGGACTTGCCAGCCAACCAGGTAGCCCGCCTCAACTACTCGGAAACAGACCTGGAAAAGTATTTCAGGAGATACAATGCTTGTGTAAATCCGGAATTTGAAATGGAGAAGAAGTCTTCCCGACGGGAGACATTTCATTTAAAAGTAACTCCGGGCGCAAACTTAACCATGATGAAAGGCGGCAGATACACGCGTTTCGATGGTGGTGGCGCAGAGTATTCCAATGTGTCACCGCGTTTGGGGCTCGACTTTGAATACGTCCTACCATTTAACAAAAACAAATGGGCGCTGATGGTGGAACCTTCCCTTCAATACTATAAAATGCCGCTCGAATTGCTGGGACTTAAAGTGAACGGGGATCATTGGGCGGTAGAACTGCCGCTCGGCGTACGACATTACTTTTTCCTCAAAAATGACACCAGGTTGTTTATGAATGCCCTGGCAATCCCCCACCTGAAAAGCTGGCAAACGAGCCAGAGCCGCGACGACCGTGAAATGGAAATGAAATCGCGTATGGCATTCGCGTTCGGAGCCGGTGTGGCAAAAGGTCGGTGGAGCGGGGAGCTGCGGTATGCATTTCAAAGAGATGCATTCTCTTCTTATCTGAATATCGACGTGAAACATTCCAAACTTTCGCTGATACTCGGATACCGGATTTTTGCAAAATAATTCACTGTCTGTTCAATAGGATAAGACCTGGTACCGGTAGAATAAGGGGCAGAAGGCGTTTTAATGCATATCATCTCCTGACTCCCGCATGAAGCCGCAACTCGCCCAGGTACGCTGGTACCGGATTATCCCCGTTGTTTTTGTTACATACAGCCTCGCGTACCTCGACCGTGCCAATTTCGGTTTCGCCGTCGCGGGCGGGATGGCCGATGACCTCAAAATCGACCCGAATACCTCGACTTTGCTGAGCTCGCTTTTCTTTTTGGGATACTTCTTTTTCCAGATACCCGGTGCGCATTACGCGGCCACGCGAACAGCTAAGAAGCTGATATTCATTTCGTTGATCCTCTGGGGCGCATTAGCGGCGGCTACCGGCATCGTCAACAACGCAACGGTGCTGATCGTCATCCGTTTCATGCTCGGGGTGGTCGAAAGCGCGGTAATGCCGGCAATGCTCATCCTTTTGAGCCAATGGTTTACCAAAGAAGAACGCTCCCGTGCCAACACGTTCCTCATATTGGGCAACCCGGTGACGGTGCTCTGGATGTCGGTACTTTCCGGCTACCTGATCGACTCGCTGGGCTGGCGGTGGATGTTCATTATCCAGGGCGCACCGGGGATTGTTTGGGCATTCATCTGGTGGAAGCTTATCGACGAGCGCCCTATGAACGCCAAATGGCTCACGGAGGAGGAGAAAATCGCTGTGGAGGACAAATTGCAAGCGGAACAGGCGGGTATCAAGCCGGTTAAAAACTACGCGGAGGCATTCAAATCCACGAAAGTGATCCTGCTGTGCCTGCAATACCTGCTTTGGAGCGTAGGTGTGTATGGCTTCGTGATGTGGCTGCCGTCGATCATCAAAGCGGCCCCGAATATGAATATGGTCACGACGGGCTGGCTGTCGGCGGTACCTTATGTATTGGCGGTGGCCGGAATGCTGGCCGCGTCCTATTTCTCGGATAGAACGGGCAACCGGAAAGTGTTCGTCTGGCCGTTTCTCCTTATAGCGGCGGTGTGCCTGTATGCGGCGGTATGGATCGGAACGGAGCAGTTCTGGCTTGCATATGCATTGCTGGTAGTCGCCGGAGGGGCCTTGTACACGCCTTACGGGCCGTTTTTTGCGGCTATTGCGGAGATATTGCCCAAGAATGTGATCGGCGGGGCCATCGGGCTCATCAATAGTTTGGGCGCCCTGGGTTCGTTCGCTGGGTCTTACCTGGTAGGGTATCTCAATAGCGAAACGGGGAATTTCAATGCCTCCTATACATTGATGGCTGTTGCGCTGGTGCTGGCCACGGTGATTACGATCGCCGTCATTCCTGCTCCGAAGGTGGCGCAACCGGTGCCGGAGGAGGTCTGACACCCGATTTTTGCATAACGGGCGGTTAAGTTCTGCGGCTTCGGGTCTTTGTATGCTATTAAAGTACTCTGCCAAACACATAACCCAAAGTAAATGAGCAATTTTAGACTGCCGGGGCTCCCGGTTTGTGTTTTTCTGTTATTACTAACCCTCGTCTGCGGACCCACCCTCGCCCAGAATAAAAGCCCGAATGCATTCACGCTGAAAGATGGCGACCGGGTGGTTTTCCTGGGGAATTCTATTTTTGAAAACGAGTTTCAGTATGGTTACCTGGAACTGGCCCTTACCACCCGTTTTGCCGACAAAGGCATTACTTTCCGCAATCTCGGCTGGACCGGGGACAACGTCTGGGGCGAGGCGCGCAGCACTTATACCAATCCGCCCACGCCGTACGAGCATTTGATGGAGGATATCACCAAAGCTGCCCCGACCGTCGTGTTCCTCGCGTACGGAGGCGTGGAAGCGCAGGAGGGCCAGGCCGGTGTCGCGCATTTCAAGGATGGTTTGAATAAACTCATCGACAAGATCGAATCATTGGGCGCGAAAACGGTATTGCTTTCGACGATCCCGGTCGTTTCTGCCGACACATCGCAGCATATCGACGCCCGCAATGCCGATCTTGAATTGTATTCGAAGGCGATTTCCGATGTGGCCTCCCAGCGCGGCAAGCTGTTTATCGATATTTATAATCCCGTGTTGAATACGAGCAAGAAGGCCGATATCATCGAAAATACTGTCCATCTGAACGAAACCGGTTACTACTACCTTGCCGGTGTGCTGGAAAAGGCATTGGGCTTATCCAGCGAGCGGGAGACTTCTACGATTACGATCGGTAAGCCGACCCCATATTCAGCCAATGTGAAGATCCTCACCGACAGCAGGGACAACAACGTGATCGCGCGGTTTGTAGCCGCAGACAAATACCTGCCATTGCCGTTT
>CAMLNK010000783.1 GCA_946481035.1 uncultured Dyadobacter sp.
ACAAGGCAAATGGGCATTTGCAGCAAATTATTACTTAATGAGCTATAAAAACCAGCTCGTGCTTACCGGCCAGATCAACGACGTGGGCGGTTCCGTGCGCGTGAACGTGCCGAAAAGCTACCGCACCGGTATCGAACTGGAAGGCGCTGTGGTTTTCAACAATCACCTGAAATGGAACGCAAATGCAACTTTCAGCCAGAACAAAATCAAAAACTTCACAGAATACATTGTGGACTATGATAACGGAGGTTATAAAACCGTCGATCATGGCAAATCGGATATTTCGTTTTCTCCGAACGTGATTGTGGGAAGCCAATTCACTTATTCGCTGCGCAAAAACCTTGAACTCGCATTGCTGACCAAGTATGTGGGCAAACAATATCTCGACAATACTTCGACCGAAAGCCGCAAACTCAACGCCTACCTGACCAACGATATCCGTCTTTCCTGGACCATCAAACCATCGTGGGCGAATGAAATCGCATTTAATCTCCTCGTAAATAATGTGCTCGATGAGCAATACGAATCGAACGGCTACACTTACGGCTACATGTACGGCGGCGCGCTCACGCAGGAGAATTTCTATTTTCCGCAAGCCGGAAGGAATTTTCTGATCGGGGTTAATTTCAGGTTTTAATAACCACTTTCTCCCTACCTTTGCCGCATGAATCTGAAAAATGACCTTTTGCTTCGGGCGGCGCGGGGGGAGAAGACCGAACGCACGCCTGTTTGGATGATGCGCCAGGCCGGACGCATCCTTGCAGAATACCGGGCCGTTCGCGAGAAGGCCGGAAGTTTTATCAATCTTGCCACTACTCCTGAAATGGCAGCAGAAGTGACCCTGCAACCTGTCGACTTGCTGGGCGTGGATGCTGCCATTATATTTTCCGACATTCTGGTGATCCCGGAGGCAATGGGGCTGCCCTACGAAATGGTGGAGCAGCGCGGGCCGGTTTTCCCCAGCACGGTTCATACATTGGCCGACCTCCGAAAACTGCATATCGCAGAACCGGAAACGGACCTGAAATATGTGCTGGACGCCATTAAAATCACCAAAGAAGGCCTCGCAGGCCGCGTTCCGCTGATTGGTTTCGCGGGTGCGCCGTTCACGATCTTCTGCTACATGACGGAAGGCAAAGGCTCCAAGACATTCTCGGTAGCCAAAAAGCATTTGTACGCCGATCCCGAGTTTTCACATACATTACTACAACAAATCACCGACAGCACGATCGCTTACCTGAAAGCACAGATCGCTGCCGGTGCAGATATTGTACAACTTTTCGATTCCTGGGCGGGCATTCTCTCGCCGGAGCAATACCGCGTGTTTTCGCTGCCTTATATCAAACAGATTTGCGATGCGATTACCGAAGTACCCGTAACTGTTTTTGCCAAAGGCGCATTCTTCGCCAGAAAAGAAATCGGTGAGCTGAGCTGCTCGGTGGTAGGCCTCGACTGGAATATGGACATCGCCGAATCGCGCGAGCTGATCCCGGACAAGACTTTGCAGGGCAATCTCGATCCGTGCGTGCTCTATTCCTCTTACGACCAAATCCGTAAAGAAGTGAAGAAAATGGTCGATCAGTTCGGTACGCAACGCTACATTGCCAACCTCGGCCACGGCGTGTATCCCGACACCGACCCGGACAAGGTAAGGTGCTTTATCGAAGCCGTTAAAGAGTTTTCTTCTCTCTAAATATGGCTGCTCATTTAAACAAATGCGTATTCCTCGACCGCGACGGAGTGCTGAACGAGGATTGCCCGGATTATCTGTACAAGCTGGAAGAACTGGTGATCCCGGAAGGCGTTGCAGAAGCATTGCAAATGCTGAAACAAGCTGGCTATCTGCTCATTGTCATCACAAACCAGGCAGGGATTGCGAAGGGGCTTTACACAGCTGATAATGTGTATGCAATTCACGAAGCCATGCAAAAAGTGTCGGGTAACGCGCTGGACGATCTGTATTTCTCGCCTTATCACCCGGGCTATTCCGGAAATTCGCTATCTCGGAAGCCTGGTTCGTTGCTGATCGAGAAGGCCATAGCCAAATACGATATCGATCCCGCGCAGTCGTGGATGATCGGCGACCGGGACAGGGATATGGAGGCAGGAAAGAATGTGGGTTTGAAAACGGTTCACATCATCCCGAATGCAGAAGAGTCGACGGGAGATTATGCCGCTGTGAATTTGCTGGAAGCCGCCAGGCTGATATTGCAGCAGTAAATTAAGCTTTTACTACCGGTGCAGCCTGGGTTTTCTGTACTGATCCGTAAGCAGGGCAGGCATGTTTGGTGCAGGATGATGCCACCGCCAATGTTCCGCAAACAGCCAGAAGAAGTAATATCTTTTTCATTTTCCAGTTCGTATAAGATTTTGTCACTACAAAAATATAAAATTAAGTTCTTTGAATGAGCGTTTTAGCCTGACTAATAACGAACTCATTCAAAGAACTTTATATACGGCATCAGATTTTTGTTTCTGCCAGCTCTTCTTCCGGTTCCACCCGCGGCTTTTCTACCGCCGGCTTGCCATCCTGCGCGCCGAAAGGCTCCTCTTTGAAACCTAATATGCGCAACATCGAATCACTGTTTTGCTCGTCGGCAAAAACGCGCGTGGTAATGCGCCCTTCTTCGTCGCGGTCCACGAGTACGTGTTTCGGTGCCGGGATCAGGCAATGCTGAATGCCTCCGTAACCTCCCAATGACTCCTGGTAAGCCCCGGTGTGGAAGAAACCGATGTATTGCGGCTCGTTATCTTCGAAAATCGGCATGTACAAATCCGCACTGTGCATTTCGCTGTTATAGAAATCCTGCGAGTCGCACGTTAATCCACCCAGATTGACCTTTTGATAAGGATTATCCCAGTTATTGATCGGCAGCATAATGTACTTCTGGTTCATACCCCATGAATCGGGAAGCTGGGTGATGAACGATCCGTTGATCATGTACCAGAGCTCTTTGTCGTTTTGAAGCTTTTTATCAATGATTTCATAAATCACCGCGCCGCTTTCGCCGACGGTATAGCTTCCAAACTCCGTGAAAATATGCGGAACCGGAACGTTGTTTTTGTTGCAGATCCACTGAATGTTCTCGATAATCTCATCGATCATCTGCTGATAATCGTAGCCCGATTGCAGGGATGTCTGGATCGGAAGACCGCCGCCAATGTCGATTGAATCGAGATCAGGGCATACTTTCTTCATTTCACAGTATTTGAACATGAAGCGGGTAAGCTCACTCCAATAATAGGCACTGTCCTTGATACCCGTATTAATGAAGAAGTGCAGCATTTTGAGCTTGAAGCGAGGGTTTGGCTCGATCTTCTCCTTGTAAAGCTGCTGTACATCATTATAACGGATGCCCAGG
>CAMLNK010000784.1 GCA_946481035.1 uncultured Dyadobacter sp.
GAAATCGGCAGCATTCCTCCGGGTATTCTGACGGCCATCGGCATTTGCCTTTTTGGTGGATGTGTAGGAAAATCGGCTCAGTTCCCGCTCTCGGGCTGGTTACCGGATGCAATGGAAGGCCCTACCCCCGTTTCCGCATTGATCCACGCGGCTACGATGGTCGCGGCGGGTATTTTTTTATTGGCCAGAATATCCTTTTTGCTCACTGTCGACGCCCGCCTGGTAATCCTCATTATCGGGGCCATTACCATGGTTACCGGTGCTGTGAAGGCATTGAAAGGCTGGGATATTAAAAAGGTGCTCGCCTATTCCACGATGTCGCAATTGGGCCTGATGGTCATGGCGGTTGGTTTTGGAAGCTGGCAAACGGCATTGTTCCATTTGGCCACGCATGCATTCTTTAAAGCAGGATTGTTCCTTTCGGCAGGGTCGGTTATCCACGCTGTAAGTCCAGGCAATGAATTGCCTGGTTATGACCCGCAGGATATGCGCACCATGGGCGGTTTGCGTAAGGCATTGCCCATTACATTCATTTGCTACCTGATCTGCGCGGCTGCTTTGGCAGGGTTACCATTCTTCTCCGGCTTCCTTTCCAAAGATGCCATAATCACAGAAGGTTTCCTCTGGGCTGCGGAATTTGGCGCGTTGGGCTACTTGTTCCCTGTGCTGGTGATCGCATCGGCCGGGTTAACGGCATTTTACATGACACGTCAGGTTTGGCTGGTATTTTTTGGAGAAAAGCGGTTCCCCGCGAGCGTACACCCGCACGAGTCGCCCGTGGCGATGCGGTTGCCTATGGCCCTGCTTTCGGCATTGTCGCTGTTCTTCTGGTTTTCGATCAATCCATTCAATGCCGAGGGCTGGTTCCTGCATTGGATCGGGAAAGAACATGGCGAGCATTTGGTATGGGTGCCGTTTGTAGCGAGCGCCATTACATTCGTTTCAATCTTCCTGGCTTATCGCGAAACAGCTGCCACTAATCCATTCAAAGTGAATGATCCGATACCAGCTGGCAAACCTGCTCAGGGCCCGTGGAGCTGGCTGCGCGATTATTCCAATGAACAATATTTCCTCATTCCCTTCGAATTTATCGCGAAGTACCTCAAAGCCTTCGAAAAAAATATTATCGACGCCCTCGTCGACCTGGTTGCGAAAGGCAGCCTGGTGTTCGGACACTTCATCGCCTGGGTCGACAGGATGTTTGTCGACGGCGCGGTACACCTCACCGTTTTCTCGATCCGTTCCGCCGGCCAGGCCGCGCGGAATATGCAGAGCGGCCGGATACAGTCGTACTACATCGTGGCGGTAATGGGCGTCTTTTTGTTGATATTGTGGCTGGTTGCGATATAATGCAGCCCGGCCGGTTAAATTAATGCTTAATGATTGATCATATACTCACCTTCTTAATTGCCATACCATTACTCGGTGCCGCGGCCGTCGCATTCTGGCCGGTCGACAGCCAGCACAACTTCCGTCTCATCGCGCTGGTTGCATTGCTGATGGAAGTTGTGGTTACCGCTGTCAGTTATTTGTCATTTAATAGTCAGGACGCTGCGCTGCAACTTTCGGAAGTGCGTGACTGGATTACGTTGCCGATCGGCTCCCTGGGTGTGGTTTCGGTTGATTACGCCTTGGCTGTGGACGGGATCAGCTTTCCACTGGTGCTGCTGGCGGTGGTAGTATTGCTGGTGGGCGTTGTGAGTTCGTGGAATGTCAATCACAAATCGAGAGCTTATTTTGGGTTGTATTTGTTGCTGAGCGGCAGCGTAATGGGCTGCTTCCTCGCGCAGGATTTCTTCCTGTTCTATTTGTTCTTCGAATTTATGCTCCTGCCGATGTACTTCCTCATCGGCTTGTGGGGCGGCCCGCGGCGTGAATATGCTGCATTGAAATTCTTCATTTACACATTCCTGGGCTCATTGCTGATCCTGATCGTGATGATCGGCCTCTATCTTTCGGTGATCGATCCGATCGAAACCGCGCGTGCCGTAGGCCTCATCGGCCCCGAAGACGCCACCCATCCCGACCTGATCCCGCAGATCCAGCAATGGCTTTTCGATGGTAAAATTGCCCCCGAGCAGTTGATACACACATTCCGGTTCACCTACCTGGCCGATCCGGGCAACTACATTCCCGGTTCGATCCTCAACGCGGCATCCGAGTTTTTCATTGCCGATATCCCGGTACGTCTGCTCGCATTCTGGTTCCTGTTTATCGGTTTCGCCGTGAAACTACCCGTCGCGCCCCTGCATACGTGGCTGCCCGACGCGCACGTGGAAGCGCCTACGCCCATATCCGTCGTCCTCGCGGGTATTTTGCTGAAAATCGGTGGTTACGGCTTCATCCGGATCGTCGACGGCTTCTTCCCCTCCGAAGCACTGTACAGCGCCATTCCATTGGCCATTCTGGGTATGATCTCGATCGTTTACGGCGGCTTCAATGCATTAGGCCAAAGCGACTTAAAAAAGATGATCGCCTACTCGTCCGTATCCCATATGGGCTTCGTATTGCTGGGTATTGCCGCATTTACGCCCGAAGGTTTCAATGGCGCCATTTACCAAATGGTTAGCCACGGGATATTGTCGGCAATGCTCTTCTTGCTGACCGGCGTACTCTACGACCGCACCCACGACCGCCGGATCGACCATTACCGCGGCTTGATCACCGTCATGCCGCAATATACCGTCGTCACCGGCATTGCGTTCTTCGCTTCCCTGGGTCTACCCGGCTTCTCGGGTTTCGTCGGCGAACTATTCACGCTCATGGGCGCATTCCAGTCCGACGCATTGCCCGTCTGGATTCCGGCCATTTCCACGCTCGGCATCGTACTCGCCGCCGGCTACTTCCTCTGGACCTACCAACGGATGTTTTTCAGTTCATTCTGGTACAAAAACGCCACCACACAAATCCTCACCGACCTCACGCGTCGCGAAAAGCTCATGCTGGTACCGCTCGTGATTCTTACCATTCTTGTTGGTATTCTTCCGGGATTGCTGTTTGGTTTGTCGGGACCGACGATCGAGGCTTGGTTGGAAGGGTTAAAGTAACGGGGTCAGGTGTTGTCAGAGATTGTCAAGAGTTGTCAGGGATGGTCATTATGTAACCGGCATTCCTAATAATTAAGGATTCAAATCCAAAAATATTATGATTATTTTGGATTCAAATCCCGGATTATTATGATTTGAGGATCTCGCAGGTCCCTACCTCCCAAACAACTGATCAAGACTAAACCTGCCTTTCTTCGATAATGCTTCCAACGTTTGCTGCTGCTCAGGTGTTAGTATTTCAATGATTTCAATGCGTTTTTCTTCGGCCAGGCGTTTGCGGTCACTTCTCCTGTTATCCCCGCGGCGCTTCA
>CAMLNK010000785.1 GCA_946481035.1 uncultured Dyadobacter sp.
TTGCTGTGGTTCAAAAGCAATGCAAAATCCTTTTGTTTTAATGAAAGTTCTTGCAACTTATCGAGAATGAGCTTTTGCCGTTTCCATAGGAATGCATACTCTTTTTCAGCATGAATTTCTGCGGCTTCGCTCTCTTCCATCTGTGCATCTGTGACCAGTGATTCATGCGCCCAGCATCTCGCTTCAAATTCTATTATCATGTTACTCAATGCCTTTATTGTCGCGCCAAGATCCGGCTGATTTTCCTCTTGAAGCCTTAAATATCGCTCTGCCAAGGTAATCCTTTCCAAATCCAGTTCATTCTCGATGCGGCCGGAGGTAAGTATCCTCCTAATATCCGGTTCAGCTAATTCAACAGTTTTTTTGTTCTGAGCCATTTTTCGATCGTGTTTGCATTGTTCTTGAAAGTCCTTGAATACTCTTGATGCGTTCCTGTCCATACGATTGTCGCCTTGTCCTCAACTAGTTGTATGAGAACCAAAGCTCTATGGATGTACAGATCGAAGAAATAGAAACCCTGGCTATGGACCCGGTCCGCATCTTTTCTCACTTTTATCAGTTCGGCGATGGTCGTTATCGAGCCGTCTTCTAGATCCTCGATAAGCTCATCAACCGCCTCTATTAAACGCCTATTTCCTAGGTTTTTCTGTTTAAGCTGCGTAAGCTTCCTTTTACCTTCAATATACATCGGTCGGCAGTACAATTTAAGAAAAGTTCTACTAAAAAGTGAACTTTCTGGTTTGGCCTTTCTCTTGATACGCCGGTTCTGAAATAGGTAACAGGAAAATTATCTTAGGGTATAAAAAAAGCGGCACCTCCCGCAATGGGGAGGTGCCGCCCGGATACTATGTATTTGAACCTTACTTAACTGTCAGAATACGTTCTGTCTTTTGATCGGCTAATTCGAAAGTTTTGGTCTGAACTTCGTTACCGCTGATGATGTCCAGCTTGTATTTGCCTGGTTCCATGGCATCGAGGTTTAGTGTACGTCCGAATTTTTTGTGTTCTCTCGAAATCGTTTCACGATAAACGACAATTCCTTCGGCGTCTCTGAGCAACAATGTTGTTTTGGAGTCGGTGCTGCCTTTGTCGACGAGGACATTGATTTTACCGGTTTTGGTGGCATAAATGCCGGTTCCGAAAGTGGATGCTTTGTGGGCTCCTTTATCGGCTGCCTGGGCAGTGAAAGAAGCGGCTGCGAGCGCAAATGCGCAAATGAAGGTTTTAACTGATGTTTTCATGGCTATTTTATTTTTATGGCTATAAGTTTTGTTCTATTTTAAGAACAGGACAAAGGTAAGGCGTGCCCTGTGAACCCCGGGAGTCAAAGTACACGAGCGGAATTTCGGGTGGGACAAGTGGTTGATTCCCAGCATAAGCAATTGAACGGTATCTCATGGCTATTTTAAAATTGTAACCAAGAGACGGAGATTGGTGCGGGAGTGTTGCTTGGAAAACTGTTAATAACTGTTAAAAAAAAACGGCCCTCCATCTGTGGGGGCCGCTTTTAACTAAAACTAAAACCGAAACTATTCTTTTTCTACAAAGTCCATATCCTTTGTAAATGTCTCTTCCAGGAAATATAAGGCCAGCAATGCCACTACGGCCGTTGCGATACCTATTACTAACCCGCTCTGGACCACACCCAGGTCGGGTCTGAAACTCACAAACAATGCTGCCAGCGGAATCGTGGCGCCGCGCACAAAATTGGGAACCGTTGTCGCCACAGTCGCCCGTAGGTTCGTACCGAACAGTTCGGCAGCAATAGTAATGAACAATGTCCAATAACCATTGCAGAATCCCAGCAAGGTACAAAGCAAGTAGAAGGAGAACAAATCCTGCATCGGAATAAGCAAATAGCCGACCACCATTGCAAGCGACAGCATGATAAACAGCCTGATCACTTTCTTCCTGCTCCGCATGTACTGACTAAGTAAACCACTGACGATGTCTCCGCCAACCTGCCCTGAAAAAGCCAGCATTACCGCTTTGCCCGCATTGATTCCCTCGATACCCTTTGCAGCCCCGAATTCGGGCGAAAAAGTGATAAGAATCCCCACCACAAACCAGATCGGCAGGCCTACCAGGATCGCCATCAGGTATTTGCCTAGGCGTTTACCGTTGGTCAGGATCATGAAAATATTACCGCGGTCCACCGAACGTTCCTTGGCGTGTTTGAACATGCCCGATTCAAAAACATTGAACCGCAATACCAAAAGCAGCAAACCCATGCCACCTCCTACAAAATAGGATATCCGCCACGCAAATAAATCGGCAACGAAGTAGGCCAGGATCGCTCCCAAAACACCAAGTGTGGCTACCAATGTGGTACCGTAGCCCCTTATTTCTTTCGGCAGCACCTCGGTAACGAGTGTAATACCGGCTCCGAGCTCACCGGCCAACCCGACTCCCGCAATAAAGCGAAGAATCGCATATTGGTCAAGAGATGTGACAAAACCGTTGCCGATATTGGCCAGCGAATACATGATAATCGATCCGAAAAGAACAGAAAGCCGGCCTCTTTTATCCGCTATCACCCCCCACAACACGCCGCCGATCAGCATTCCCGCCATTTGGTAATTCAATAAATTGATGCCTTCGTTGAGCAACTGGTCGTCGGGGACGTTCAGCGCTTTAAGACTTGGCACCCGCACCACACTGAACAAAAAGAGGTCGTACATATCGACCAGGTAGCCCAATGCAGCCACTATTACAGGCACTTGCAACAACTGCGAAAGCAGCGAAGGTTGCGGATTATTGGTTGTTGTTGACATAGGGTTAAGGTGTTACTTCGGCTTTCGGCAATCGGCCGTCGGCTTGTGTTGTTAAATGTCAATCAATTCTTTTGACGGCCGGATTTTTCAGGTCAGAGATAGTCAGGCGTTTGTCAGGAGTGGTCAGGGATTGTCATTTTGTACGTTAATGACTGAAATTACAATGACTGACTACACCTGACTACATTTGACCGCATTTGACCAACTTTACAGCCTATCAATCAGCATTCCGCCGTCCACACCGATCACCTGGCCGGTGGAGTAGGGGAAATCACCTCTCGTGAGCGAAGCTACCGCCTTGCCGACGTCCTCGGGCGTGCCCCAGCGTGGCTGTAAGGCAATGCCGCTCTGGAACAGGTTGTCATATTTCTCCTGTACTTTGGAAGTCATGTCGGTGGAAATAATACCGGGACGGATTTCGTAGACCGGCACATTATACTCCGCCATTCGCACAGCAAAAAGCAGGTTGGTCATCGCAAGCCCAGCTTTTGATACGCAGTATTCGCCGCGGTTAATGGACGCCACTGTCGCGGAAATAGAGGTTACGAAAATGATCGCAGCCTCAAATGCATGGTTGTCCT
>CAMLNK010000786.1 GCA_946481035.1 uncultured Dyadobacter sp.
CCAGGCTGCTACAAGTAATTTGTATCAGGAAAATAGACTGATAATTGGGATTGCCGTTCAGATAATAGAGGAGCGAGGTGGATGGGTAACAAATCGCAAACGTGAAACAAAATATCCTGTTCCCCCACAAGGACTTTGCTTCAAACTCTTTTTCCCAAAGATCCTGCAAGCCGCGTGGGTTATCATTTACCTTTGGGCTGAAATTAAGTGTTTCCAATGACGATAGAAGAGGATATAAAACCAGTGCAAAGTAGGAATTTGGAGTGCATATTCCATATCGAGATCCTGAAATAGCTGATAAATGCACGTAACAACTCATTCATTGCTTTTTGGACGGGGGCATTCCGGTGGACCGTGCCGATCGGCCAGATCAGTGTTGAATAAGAGCTTTGGAAAAAATTAGAAAAAGACCAGGTAATAGATAGCTCCATTGGAAGCGAATGCTAAACCTGGCTTTATCCAAAAGACATCATGGAGCGTGCCGATCGCATGTCCCACGAAGTAGAAATAGTTGTTGAAAGGGTTTTAACGGTAGTTGAGCGTGCTGTAATACGTTGCCAGGTCGGTTATCATCATTGATTTTGAGATACTTCGAATAATCCTCTATGTCGATTTTCACAACAAACACTTCCCGTGGTCTCACAGCAGGCCAGGTTCTCGAGTCACGCAGCAACTATGGTGAGAATAAGGTGGAAGGGGGAGATGATAACGGTTTTTTGGGGGCTTTGTCGGGGCTGGTAAAAGAACCGATGCTGATTTTACTGATTGCTGCGTCGGCAATTACTTTATCACCGGCTCGAGAGGCGAAGGCTTTTTCATGCTCGGAGCGATCCTGGTCATTTCCATTATTTCGATTTACCAGGACGGCAACAGCCGGAATGCACTGCACGAGCTCAAATCGCTCACAGAACCGAAATGCAAGGTCATACGGGAGGGGATCGAAATTGAGATTCTCAGGGAGGATATTGTCGTCGGCGACTGGCTGATTATGGAAGAAGGGAGTAAAATCCCGGCGGACGGCGCTGTTCTGGAGGCGCATGATTTCTCCGTCAACGAATCCATTCTCACTGAGGAATCGCTGGCGGTTACGAAAAATGAACCCGGCAGCGAGGTTTTCCAGGGGACGCTGGTGGCGAGCGGAAGGGCCGTAGCGGAGGTAGGGGCCATCGGTGTACAGACCAAACTCGCGGCAATCGGTGCAAGCATGGAATCTATCGAGCAGGAGCAGACACCTTTGCAGATGCAGGTCAACAACTTCGTCAAGAAGATGGCTATCGCCGGTGGTGCCGTATTCCTGCTAGTTTGGGCAATCAACTACATTCGTACGCAAGCTCTTTTGGACAGTTTGTTAAAAGCGCTGACGTTGGCGATGAGCATCCTGCCGGAGGAGATTCCCGTGGCGTTTACCACCTTTATGGCGCTGGGTGCATGGCGGTTGATGAAAATGGGTATTATCGTCAAGCGGACCCAGACGATTGAAGCGCTCGGCAGCGCGACGGTCATTTGCACGGACAAAACCGGCACGATCACCGAGAATAAAATGCAATTGGCCAGTTTGTATCTCCATGCCCAAAACCTGATTCAGACGCCCGACGGCACTTTAAGCGACCAGGCAAAGGACCTGCTGACGATGGCGATGTGGGCCAGCGAACCGGTACCTTTCGACCCGATGGAAATAGCATTGCATGAGGCATACGTGAATTGTGCGGCTGCCGATATGCGCTCCGGGTTTAAACTGGTATACGAGTATCCATTAGAAGGAAAGCCCCCGATGATGACCCATGTATTTGAAAACAGGAATTCGGAACGCATTGTCGCTGCCAAGGGCGCGCCTGAAGCGCTTATGGCGGTTTCCGGGCTGTCGGAAGATGAAAAACGTACGATATGGGAAGCTGTTAATGTGTTTGCGGCGAAGGGCTACCGGGTGCTCGGCGTAGGGCAGAGCAGCTATGCCGGAGATGTATTTCCTGAAAAGCAGCAGCAACTGCCATTTCATTTTCTGGGATTGGTAGCCTTTTATGATCCTCCCAAAAACAATATTAAGTCTGTTTTTCAGGCGTTTAGCCGCGCCGGTATCCAGTTGAAAATTATCACCGGAGATAATGCCGCCACGACGCAGAACATTGCGAGGCAGATTGGATTTGAGGGCGCGGAGCGGGTATTACTGGGGGAGCAACTTGTTGCGATGGATGAAAAGGCTTTACAGGATAATGTGATGCATACGGGGATTTTTGCCAGGATGTTTCCGGAAGCCAAGTTAAGGGTGGTCAATGCCCTGAAAGCAAAGGGCCAGATTGTGTCCATGACCGGTGACGGCGTCAACGACGGTCCAGCATTGAAGGCTGCCCATATCGGCATAGCGATGGGAAAAAAGGGCTCGGAGATCGCCAAGCAGGCTTCGTCGCTGATCCTGGTCGATGATGATTTTGCCCGGATGGTGGATGCGGTAGCGATGGGGCGTAAAATATATGTCTCGCTTAAAAATGCGATCCGGTACATCATTTCAATCCATATCCCGATCATCCTGACCGTTTTTATCCCGCTCGCGCTCGGCTGGACGTACCCGAATATTTTCACACCGGGGCATATTATTTTCTTTGAAATGATCATGGGACCGACCTGCTCGATCAATTAAGAAAATGATCCGCTGGAAAAGGATCTCTTGCTGCAAAAACCCAGGCCTTCTACTCCCACCTTTTTTAGCTTGAAAGAGCTCTCGGTGAGTATATTGCATGGACTTGTGATTACGGCGGGTATGCTGCTGCTGTACCAGTATGCATTGGCACAATCCTATGGTGAAGGCCTTACCCGTTCCATGGTTTTTATAGCTCTGCTTGCTGCCAACGTTTGTTTGACACTCGTAAACCGGTCGTTCCGCCAATCGATCTGGACCACGATCCGATACAAAAACAACCTGGTTCCGATGATCATCGGCATTACGGTCCTGCTCTCGGTGTTAATATTCCTGATTCCGGATGTCACCAGCTTTTTCAGCCTCGCTCAGGTGAATTTTAGCCAGCTGATGATCAGTATCGGTACCGGGTTCATATTTACGATTTGGTATGAAATAGTGAAGATTTACAATCGCACACGGCCCTTGTGACACATTAAAGGCTCACGCGTGGGGTTCTGACCATCATTTTGCACCCAGCACAAACTTGGAAAGTTCTAGCGCGGCAATGCAGACCAACGACACCAGGGCCGTCAGCAGCAAGTTTTCGCTCGATAAAGGCTGGGTCTTGAAAAGAGCGCTGAACGCCGGAACATACAATAGCAGGCCCTGCAAACCGATGGTCAAAATGATGCTGAGCAGTAAAGGGATATTTCGGAACAGCCCGGCGGTGAACACCGAATG
>CAMLNK010000787.1 GCA_946481035.1 uncultured Dyadobacter sp.
CTCGGGATGCCATTGATCAATGCTTCCGCGGGATGGAAAGCCGTAAAATTGCTCAAAACCCCGTCCCGTGGGCCAGCGGTTGAAAGGCCCGGCCGGTGTGAGATCAGCCAGTGGGGTAATATGCCATTTGCCCAATGCAAATGTGTTATAGCCATTGTCTTTCAGGATTTCGGCAATGGTACCTTTCTCAAACGGAATGAGCGCGTCGTAGCCCGGTGTGCCAATGGCGGTTTCGGGGAAAAGTCCCATGTGCGCCGAATGCTGATTGCGGCCCGTGAGCAGCGAGGCACGTGTAGGTGCGCAAATGGCCGTGGTGTGAAAATTGGTGTAACGCAGCCCGTTATTGGCCAGGCTATCCAGCGTAGGCGTGTTGATCAGCCCGCCGAAAGTACTGATGGCCCCATACCCGATATCGTCCAGCAGAATCCAGACCACATTCGGTGCGCCTTTTGCAGCCTTCTTCTTCTCCGGCCACGACTGCTGCGTTTCAGCCACCGTTTTCCCGATTTTGCCCTGGTAAGCCGGCGTCGGTGCGTATTGCGCATTTACTCCGCCGGCGGCGAGTACAGCCAATGCACCCAGCGATAATTGAGTCCACGGACGATATATTTTTCTCATAACAAACTGTTTTTGAATGTGTTTTAAATTAATATCAATTCCTATTTGATCGTATTCCAATCCACTACACCCACTTTCGCGGACCATTCGAGGTATTCTTTTTCCAATTCCCTCACCTTTTGCGGATAGCGGCTGGCGAGGTTATTGATTTCGCTCCTGTCGGCTTTCAAATCATATAATTCCCACGGCTGGCCTATTTCAGCGACGAGCTTCCAATCGGCTTTGCGAATGGCACGGCTGCCTTCGTGCTCCCAGAAAATGGTTTTAGGTTAGGTGGCTTGCGGGTTTTGGAATATGGGTGATAATGAACTGCCAGCGAGCGGTGTAAGCTTTTCATTCCCAAATGTTTCAGGATAATGTACGCCGGCTGTTTCCAAAATGGTGGGCATAATATCTGTAATGTGGCTCACCTGCACGCTCAATGCATTAGCTCTGATTTTTCCCGGAAACCAGGCGATGAACGGCGACGCAATGCCTCCCTCGTGGGTATTCTTTTTAAAAAGTTTGAACGGCGTGTTGCTCGCATTACCCCAGGGCGGGTCGTAGCTATCGATGGAATTCACCGAACCCGGTTCACCCGTTTTTTGGGTTACATAACTCCATTCCCGAACGGTATCGGCACTGCCGCCATTATCCGAGACAAATAGCACCAGCGTGTTCCTCTCACGACCGATCGCTTTCAACTTTTCCAATACCTGCCCGATGCACTGGTCCATCCGGTCGATCATCGCGGCGTAAATGGCCATACGGGTATCCCATTGCTCTTTTTCAGCGGGGCTTAATGCACTCCAATCCGGTGCCTTGTCGTAGCGCGCCGAGAGTTTCCATTCTTTTTGAATGATACCCAAAGAAACCAGTTTCCGGTAGCGGGCTTCGCGTAACGCGTCCCAGCCCTGGCGGTATTTGCCTTTGTATTTGGCAATATCCTCCGGCAGTGCCTGGATCGGCCAGTGGGGCGCATTATAGGCGAGGTACAAAAAGAAGGGATTTTGCCGATCCTTAATGCGGTCGATGGACTGGACTGCGAAATCGGTAATGGCTTGTGTAAGATAGCGTGAAGTGTCGTACCGCTGAATTTCGCGGCCGTTCAACTGAAAGGTTACCTTCCGGCCGTCGTTGTAAAGCGGCTCGGAATTGAAGTAGCTGCTGCCGTTGTTTTGCAGGGTGAAAGACTGATCAAATCCCCGGTTCACGGCCCAGGCAGATGGTACCAGCCCGACATGCCATTTGCCCGAAACAATGGTGTTATAACCGGCCGTTTTCAGCAATTGGGCAATGGTAACACTGTTTTTACTCAAATATCCCTGGTACGCCGGCGTGCCTTTGTCCTGAACCATGTCGCCCACGCCCGCCTGATGCGGGTACAGGCCCGTGAGCAGGGCTGCGCGCGAAGGGCAGCAGCGGCCGCTATTATAAAACTGGGTGATACGCAAACCTTCCTGCGCCAACCGGTCAAGATTCGGCGTGTTTATTTCGGAGCCAAAGCTTCCCAGGTCCGAAAAACCCATATCATCGGCCAGTATCAGCACGATATTAGGCTTTTCGGACGCTCGTTGCGCGGGTGAAGGCACCGGCACGATCACCGCCAGTGCCCCTGTGATGCCCATCCATATGGAAGCTATTCTATTCATTCAATATCAATTCCAACAGATTATAAACTCGGTACTATTCCCAAAGCGGGTTTTGCTTCAGGAGGGAGTTGTTGTCGATCTCCGATTGCGGGATCGGATAAAAGACGTGCTTCGGAGCCGCATTGGTTTTACCCACTTTCACCTGATTTGCCACAAATGTGCTATTGTAGTTCGCATCACGCTGACGGATCAGGTCAAACCAGCGCTGGTATTCGTAAGTGAGTTCCAAACGGCGGTCGAGGTATACCGAGTCGCGGAACTGGTCTTTCGTGAGGCCGGCCGTCAGATCGGCCAATCCTGCGCGCTTACGGACTTTGTTCAATGATTTGTACGCCTTTTGCGTCGGCCCGTTTGCTTCGTTTTCAGCCTCGGCATGGATCAGGAGCAATTCGGCATAGCGGATAATGGGCACATTGGCCGCCGACTGGTTGGTGACCGCCGTCGATGCAGGATCGGCGTACTTATTCCAGAATGGCGTCGAGTCGTTTGGTACAGCTGCATTCGCAATCGGAAGCGCGTATTTGCGGCCGTTCGTCGGGCTGGTGAAGCTTCTGACGAAGGTCACATCGCGACGCTTATCGCCTTTTGAATACAATTTGTAAATGCTGAAAAACTTGTCGTTACCCTGCGTGTAGTAGCGCACCATGTGGGCATAGTTGCCATTCAGGCCCGGCACACCCGAAAGGATCGAACGCGGCCACTCGTTATTACCCTGTGCCAGCGAGTTGGATTTGAACTGCGCCGAGAAAATATGCTCCTTGTTGTTTTTGAATGCAGGCAGGAAAACCTCGGCATAGTTAGCCACAAGATCATAGCCATAGTTACCCGTACCGCCATCGGCTGCCGACAATGCTTCCTCAGCCTTGTTCACCGCGCTCTGGTATTTCGCACTCACTTTCAACGGAAATGATGCCTCCGCCAGGAGCACTTTTGCCAGCAGCGCCTTAGCAGCACCGGCCGTCGCCCGCCCTACATTCGGCGACGCATAACTCGCCGGGAGCACCGCTGCGGCTTCCGTGAGGTCCTTCTCGATCTGCGCGTAAACATCGGCGGAAGGAGATTTCGCGATCGCATAATCCGCCGCATTCACGTATTTCTGGTATTC
>CAMLNK010000788.1 GCA_946481035.1 uncultured Dyadobacter sp.
TTGATCTGATCAACCGCGCCGATGATCATGCTTGAAAAGGTGTCCATAGCTGCTGGGTATCGTTTCAGATTGCCGTTTCAAAAAGCTATCCAGGCCGTTGAAAATGCCAAAGTGGCGCGTCGCGGATCTGCAACACGCCAAAAGGGCATGGTTTATATTAAGAAAGGGTTGCTACAATCTTTGCAAGCGTTTTCCCGGTTTCTATGGCATCATGCGCCTTTGCCATGTTTTCAAAAGGATACGTCGCGGAAACATGGGATTTTACTTCTCCGGATTTGAGCAGCGCGGCGAGCTGCTGCATATCGTTGCCGTTGGAAGTAACATTCAGCGTATGAGCGTACAGTTTCTTTTCCCGCACTTTGCCGACGAGTTTTTCGTCAGTGAAAGGCACGAGCAGTGCTATAACCCGGCCGCCTTCCTTTACGGCCTCCAACGAACGGAATATATGGTCGCCGAAGAGCGAGTCGATCACAACGTCGGCGTCATTGACGATATCTTCGAACCTGGCAGCTGTATGGTCGATGAATTCGTCGGCGCCCAGCCCCAGAATAAAGTCTTTCTTGGAAGCAGAGCCGGTGCCGATCACGTACGCGCCGAAATGCTTCGCGATTTGCACAGCATAGTGCCCGACGCCTCCTCCTGCTCCATGTATCAATACTTTTTCTCCGGCCTTTACTTTTCCGTAGGTAACCAGTGCCTGCCAGGCGGTCAGTGCGGCAAGCGTGGCGGCGGCGGCTTCTTCATGCGAAATATTGCCGGGTTTTTCGGCCAGCTGGTCCGCCGGGGCTGCCACATATTCTGCATATGCTTTGCCATGTCCGCGGAAATTGACCATCCCGAAAACCTCGTCGCCGGCTTTCCATTGCTTGACTTGCTTTCCAACTGCTTCTACAACCCCTGAAATGTCCCAACCAATGATGACGGCCTCGCCGGGCTCGGGTTGGAGGAACATATCAAGCGCAAACTGGTGGTTTCGTACAAATGCGTCGACCGGGTTGATACCTATCGCTTTCACGCGGACCAGTACTTCGTTCTCTTTGATTTCCGGTGTGGGGATTTCTGTTAATATCAGGTTTTCAGTTCCTCCGATGTTTGCTAATGTGATCGCTTTCATGATTTGCATTGGTTTTGATTTGATGTGTGCAAATTTCGAACGCGGGTGGTATTTTCTGGTTGTAAAAATTTGGGTTAAACCGGTACCTTTGCCGGTATGCGTATCCATCATATCCATCAGCCTTTCGATGTCCTTTTAGTGACCGTCGATGAATGCCCGATCAAGGAGCATAAGAATACCTTTATCGAACTGGTATATATGTTTGAGGGAACAGGGATTTATCATATCAATCAGAACGAGTTCAGGTATCAGAAGGAGAACCTGTTCCTGGCGATGCCAATGGATTTGCATTATACCGAGGTGAAGGAGACGACTGCTTTTATGTTTATCCGCTTCAATAATATATATCTGAATGCTCAGAAGGCGCGGGATGAACACAGCAATTTGGGAGACTGGATACATAAATTGGAATATATCTTCCACAATAACAATCATTTGCAAGGCTGTATTCTCCGTAATGCGCACGACAAGCCGCTGGTACGGGCATTAATGGAGGCGATCAGGCAGGAGTACACCAACCGTCAGACGCTGCACAAAGAGCTTGTGCAGCAACTGCTCAATACATTGCTGACGGTCGTAGCCAGGAACATTACGACGCACATTCCGGAGAAAACCCAGCTTGCACAGAATACCTCGCTGGATATTATTCACTACATTCACCAAAACATTTACAACCCGGAAAAGCTGCGTGCCGAATGCATCGCTTCGCATTTCAATATCTCACTCAATTACCTGAGCGAGTATTTCAAAAAGCACACGCACGAGACGCTGCAGCAATATATTATCAATTATAAAATTGCAATGGTTGAAATTCGCCTGAAACACAGCGATATGCGTGTAAATGAAATAGCTGCCGAACTGGGTTTTACAGACGACAGCCATCTCATCAAGACTTTCAGGAAGCATCGCGGCAAGAGCCCGCTCGAATACCGGCGGGAGGCTGTCGCGGTGATGCAGGCCTGATTATTTTACAATTTTTAGCTCCCGTCCGTCTACGGACACCACGTAAAGCCCTTTTGGCAGGTCGGCGATGTTCAGGCGGATTGCTTTTTCCCCGGTTTGAGCGCTTCGTACCAGCCTACCTGTGCTATTAAAAATATGAATGTGGTTCAAAGCCTGTGCGGATTCCACCGTAATCAGATCGGCGGCGGGGTTGGGAAAAATACGCACCGTTTCATTTGCATCGACGCGGACGCTCACGATGCGGGTCATCTCAGACTGGCCGTCCACATCCACTTCTTTCAGGCGGTAGTAGTAAGTTCCTTTGGGAAGGAATTCGTCTTCATAATGGTAAAATGAACTATTTCGTGAATTGCCCACGGCGTTCACGCTCTTGATGCTTTGGAAATTCCGGGAATCATTGCTCCGTTGAACCTCAAAGTAGGATGCATTCACCTCGGAAGCGGTCGCCCAGTCGAGGGTTACGCGCCCATTGTTGCCCATACGCGCGCTGAACGACTGCCAGGTTACCGGCAATGGTGTGGCAGGTACATTCAATAGTGGGGAGAAAATGGTATTGCTGTGCGGATCAATCACTTTTAGTTTATACAAACCTGCTCCGACGGTCCATTGCTGAGCGGTGTTTTGTACCTGGTTGCAATTGCCATTGTTGAGCCAGTTGTACTGGTGATCGCCAGGCAATGCGGGACCGGTAAATGTAATCTGCGAGCTAGCCGGTACATATGCCGCATCTACTGCCGGCGGCGGGGTAGCAGCATATGGATTGGACTGGTTCAGGAAATCGGGTGTGATCTTGTCGGCCCAGAAGCCTGCCAGGTGAATCAGGCCGGAATAGATCTGTCCGTCGGGCGACGGGGTAACGCCGTCGCCGCGGAAATGGACCTCGTCATGGCGATATTCGATAGTGTAAAATGGGTCAGTTTCCGGGCCCTGGAATACATGCGGGTAAAGTCCGTCGTTGTTGATCAGCTCGTTTTGGGCATTCACGACGGCGTCCGACACGCGCGTGGCGCCGTTGACAGTAAACCGAGAGGCCCGCGCGACGACCCAGCCCAGGTTAGGCTTGCCGGTAAGGTTGCGGCTGGCATTTACGACGTCCCAGATAGCCGACAAGTACCGGTTATAGGTATCGTCGCCGGGCTGTTCCATGAAATTATCCGTTTCGCCCTGATGCCATAAAACGGCCCTCACGCCCAACTGGGCAATATAGTTGTTTAATGCAAGCCGCAAATGCCCGAATGGAAGCCCCGCCGGGAATGTATAGCCGAATGCGCTGGT
>CAMLNK010000789.1 GCA_946481035.1 uncultured Dyadobacter sp.
AATAGACGCGTTCGGATCGCCCATTCTGCTGCCGATGATCATGCCGCCCTTGATGATCATCTCCGGTTTCACGCCGAAAAACGCGGGTTTCCACAACACCAAATCCGCCAGCTTGCCGGGTTCAATGGAACCAACATATTCGGAAATACCGTGGGTAATGGCCGGATTGATCGTGTATTTAGCCACGTAACGTTTGGCCCGGAAATTATCGTTTCCGGCCTGGCTATCTTCCGGTAAAAAGCCCCGTTGCTTTTTCATTTTATCGGCGGTCTGCCAGGTCCTTGTGATCACCTCCGCTACCCGTCCCATGGCCTGCGAATCGGAGCTCATCATACTGAAAACGCCCATATCGTGCAGAATGTCCTCGGCTGCGATGGTCTCGGGACGGATACGCGAGTCGGCAAACGAAACATCCTCCGGCACCGATTTGTCGAGATGGTGGCAAACCATGAGCATATCCAGGTGTTCGTCGATGGTATTGACCGTAAATGGCCGCGTCGGATTGGTCGAAGAAGGTAGGATGTTTGGATACATGGCCGCCTTGATGATGTCAGGCGCATGCCCGCCCCCGGCCCCTTCGGTATGGTAGGTATGGATCACGCGCCCGCCTATGGCCTCCATGGTACTTTCCAGAAAACCGGCCTCATTGAGTGTATCGGTGTGTATAGCTACTTGAATATCAAGCCGGTCGGCAACACGGAGCGATGCGTGGATCACGGCGGGCGTCGCGCCCCAGTCTTCATGAATCTTCAATCCGATGGCCCCTGCCCTCACCTGCTCTTCCAGTGGTGCCTCGGCGGCGCAATTGCCTTTGCCGGTAAATCCCAGGTTCATCGGGAAAGCCTCTGCGGCTTCCAGCATTTTACGGATATTCCAGGCGCCGGGCGTAACCGTTGTGGCATTGGTGCCGTCGGCCGGCCCGGTTCCGCCACCAATCATCGTGGTAATGCCGCTGAACAGCGCGTGGTCTATTTGCTGGGGACAAATGAAGTGAATATGCGTATCGATGCCCCCCGCTGTCGCGATCAGTCCTGCGCCGCCGTGTACTTCGGTGGCCGCGCCGATCACCATGCCCGGCGTAATGCCGTCGGTAGTGTCGGGGTTGCCCGCCTTACCGAC
Organism: uncultured Dyadobacter sp.; assembly: GCA_946481035.1. Next base: position 1,120 of record CAMLNK010000789.1, read on the forward strand.
GGCTACAATACGCCCGCCGCGTATGCCGATGTCGGCTTTCACAATGCCCCAGTGATCGATGATCATCACGCTGGTAATGACCATGTCCAGCACGCCATCGTCGCGAACAGCCGTACCCGATTGGGCCATGCCGTCGCGGATCGTCTTGCCGCCGCCGAATTTCGATTCCTCGCCGTAGCCTTCCGGCCCGCCGACGGAAAGGTCCCGCTCGATCTCGATAATCAGATCGGTGTCGCCCAGCCGCACGCGGTCGCCCGTGGTAGGCCCGTACATATTGGCATATTTAATGCGGTTAATGTGAAGGCTCATGGCAATTCGTTTTTAAAATCTCTTTTTATTGCCTCTGCTACCGCCGCATCTTCATTGCCTTCCAGCATACCGTCTACAAGGTTATTGAACCCGAAAACATGGCCGCTGCCCGCTAACGCTACCAACCATACGTCTTTCTCCTCGCCCGGCTCGAAACGGACCGCCGTGCCTGCCGGGATGTTCAGGCGCATGCCGTAGGCCTGCGCGCGCTCGAATGCAAGCTGCTTGTTGGCTTCAAAAAAATGGAAATGCGAGCCTACCTGAACCGGCCTGTCGCCGGTATTGACGACCGTAAGCTGCTGGGTCCTGCGGCCGCGATTGGCTATAATATCGCCTTCCGCCAGAAAGTATTCACCTGGTACCATAATGTCGGGTTTTAACGTATCGGATTGTGAACGGTCACCAGCTTGGTACCATCCGGAAAAGTAGCTTCGATCTGAATGTCATGGATCATTTCAGGAATGCCTTCCATGACATCCTCGCGGGCCAGAATGGTAGCGCCAAACTGCATCAGCTGCGCCACCGACTGTCCGTCACGTGCGGCCTCCTGCAAGCGGCTGCTGATCAGCGCGATCGATTCGGGGTAGTTCAGTTTGAGCCCGCGGGCCTTCCGCTTTTCGGCCAGCTCACCGGCCAGAAACAACATGAGCTTTTCCTGTTCTCTGGGAGATAAATGCATAGCGCTCAGAATTACTTAGGTATTATTACGTACGTAAATATAACTACCTATTCCAAGCGCTGCAAATTTTTGAGGCGTTTTTTAAACCAATAACGAAGCGGCGCGGGCGTTTTCCATCGCTTCCTCGATCGTATTGACCTGAAACTTACGAAGGATGTTCAAACGGTGCGCTTCAATGGTGCGGATACTGATGCCGAGCGTTTCGGCGATATCCTTATTGCTTACGCCCTGATGGATCATGCGAATAATCTGCTGCTCCCGCTTCGAAAGCGCGATTTCGGCGACTGCCGCATTGGTTGGGGCATCACTACCGGTGGCATTGCGCTGTTCGTGGTATTTCCGCACCACGGTGTCTGTTACATCGCCTATGAAGTAAAAGTGACCTGCGTGCACGGAGCGGATCGCGTTCAGGAAAATCTTGTTGCTGGTATCCTTTAAAATATAGCCGCTTGCACCCATGTCGAGCGCCGTGCTTACGTAATCGGGATTATCAAATAGGCTGAAAAATAGCAGTTTTGCATTAGAATTGGCTTTAATGACCGACTTACCCGTATCCAGCCCGCTGATGCCCTGCATACGGATATCCATGATGATCACATCCGCGGGTATATGCGCGAGTGAGGTGATCGCTTCTTCGCCGGAGGATGCTTCGCCTGTCACTTCCATATCCGGTTCATTGTTGATGAGCTGTTTGAGACCATGTCTGAATATTTCGTGGTCGTCGACTAAGAATACAGCGATTTTTTTCATGTTTCGGGTCGTTTGTCTGTTGCGAGAAGTCGGTTTACAAATGCAAGGGCAGTTCCAGCTGGACGGTGGTGCCTTTTCCAGGCTCCGAACTGATATTAAGCGTACCTCTCAGCAGATCGGCGCGCTCTTTCATCCCTCGCAGGCCATGTGCCTTTGGAAACTTCTCCCGTGAATAAATATATTGGTTATCAAAATAAAATCCTTTTCCATTGTCCTGGATGATCATATTCAGGAACTCGCCGTCGCTATCTACGTGAATTTCGACCATCGTCGCGCCCGAATGCTTGATCACATTATTCAGCGATTCTTGCAAGATCCGGAACACCCCTACTTCCAGCTCGCGCGGCAATGCTTCGGCTTTAATATTCTCTTCCAGGTAAAAAGTGACCTGATCCGACGCCTCCCGGCACATTTTGACCAGCTCCCGGATCGCCGACCGCAGCCCGAAATCTTCCAGTACGCTCGGTAGCAGGTCCGCGCAAATGCGCTTGGTC
>CAMLNK010000790.1 GCA_946481035.1 uncultured Dyadobacter sp.
GGTCAGATCATTGTGGGATTCCCAAATCCGGGTTTTACTTTGAAGCACATGGTACTTCTTGTGGGCATTAAATTGAATTACGGGCATACACAAACCTCCTGCTGTTTGATCCCAATTTGGTCAAGCTACATTTGGAAAGAAAATTCAAATCGCGGAACGCCCGTTTTCCGGGGCTGAAACGGCAATTTTAAATGCAGAAGTCAACCAGGGGTTATTTACCAAGCCAGTTTTTGAACTCGGTCATGCGCTCCGAACTCACATAAATTTCCTGCGCCGGGCCGGGATTCAGGTCGATTTTCAACTTTCCCGCCGACATGGCATGCATTTCACGGATCGCGTGGAGCGATAGCAGTATGGTGCGGTTAATGCGGAAAAATTCGGCGGGGTCAAGCATTTGCGAGAGCTTTTCGAGGCTATACTCCACCGCGAAATGCCGGCCATCGAACAGCCGCAGGAAAGTGGCGCGTTCCTCGATCGTAAAATAGGCGATTTCGGAGGTTTTAAAGGTAAATATCCGCGAACCGGCCGTTACCAGGAAGCGGTCCTTGTATTTTTCCGGCAAATGCGTATTTTCTTCCGGTTGTGGCGCCCCATTTGTCCTGATCTTTTTGAACTTATTCAGTGATGCCTGCAATTCAAGGGGGTTAATGGGTTTGAGCAAATAATCAATGCTGTAAACCTTGAATGCGCGGAGGAGGTAATCGTCGAAGGCCGTCGTAAAAATGACGGGGATCGTGAGGTCCTGGCTTTCGAGGATCTTGAAACCATTGTCGTCTTCGAGGTGAATGTCGAGGAAAATGAGGTCAGGCTGGATGTGGGCCTTATTTTGTAAAAAGGCAATGGTTTCAAAAACCGATGGGATAATGCCAAGCACCCGAATGGTAGGATCAATGTTGCGGATCAGGTTTTGCAGGCGCTCCGCACTCAGTTCCTCGTCCTCGACAATCAGTACATTCATGATAGCAATGGTATTTTCACAGTAAAATGGGTTGCCGTTTTGTCGATCACCACATCCTTGTCCTGCAACAGTTTATAGCGGCTGATAATATTTTTTAAACCTAGACGCGTAGTAGGCTGATCTTGTTGCCTGAGCTGCAAAGGATTGCTGACAACCAGCATTTGATCAATGATTTTAATACTGATTACCAAAGGATTAACCAGCGACATCGTGTTATGCTTCACTGCATTCTCGACCAATAACTGCAACGTCAGCGGAATAATGGAGTACCGGTCCTGGTCCGCGGGCGAAAGGGCCGAATCGAGCACGACCTTCTCTTTGAAACGCGTCCGCAACAGGTACATATAAGTATCCAGAAACTTCATTTCCTCCTTCAAACTGATCTTGTCCAGCTCCGATTGTTCCAGAATATAGCGGTATGCCGATGATAGCTCCTGTATGAATTCCCCCGATTGCTCCGGCCGCGATTCTACCAGCGACGACAGCACACTGAGGTTATTGAACAAAAAATGAGGGCTTACCTGGTTTTTCAACGCCAGGAAACGTGCGTGCATATTCTCCTTTTCCAACCGCTCGGAATCGACCAGCAGCTTCTTCATCTTTTCCTGCACCTGGTTGCTCACGCAGAGGTAATACGCGGCAATGAGCGCGAGGATCGTGAGCGCCTGCCCCGCACGCCAGCGCGTATGCATGAGGTCGCGCACACGTAAGTCGGACATTGAAGGCCGTGGCAGCGGGTTCCACCAATGACTCATCAATCCCCAGGTGCGTGCGAGGATCATATTGAACAGGAATGCGAGCAATACTGCGGGGACGAGGGTAAGCAGTTGGTCGCGGATGCTGAATGCGGGTGATTTATCGGTACCGGTAAGGGAGGCCTGTTTTCTTAAAAACCAGTCCATCAGGTAAATCCAGGCGGTGTAAAAAACAGTGCTGATAATGACTTCCAGTCCGAAAAGCGGCAGGTTGCGCGGGATGGTGTGCCAGTATTGCTGGGGGACGTTTATGTACGTTCGGAGCGGAATGTAAACCAGTGCAAGGGCGAAACCCAGCAGCCATTTTTGCCCGAAAAGATAAGGCCGCATAGTTAAGAGGTCAGTTAGGATGCCCAAAAATAAGGTAATTTCATGAAAATTTATCAGTATTTTGCAAGACTCAAACCAATCGAAAACACTTAAATCTGCCCCCATGACCCGTTTTTTCGTTACCGCAGTGGCTGCGCTGCTCTCCCTCAACACCTACTCGCAAGCACTCAACACCCTCACCGCCGCCGAGAAGAAAGACGGTTGGAAATTACTGTTTGACGGTAAAGATTTGAAAGGCTGGCACGCCTACAACGGCAAAGCCCCCGGCTCGGCATGGCTGATCGAGGATGGCGCCATCAAACTGAATGTACCGGAAAGGGCTGGTAACAAAGCCAAAAACGGCGGCGATATTGTAATTGACGACCTCGTGAACGGCGATTTCGAATTCAAGGCAGAATGGAAAGTGAGCAAATACGCCAACAGCGGCATTTTCTTTTTTGTACAGGAAGCTCCCAACTACAAAAATATGCACGATACCGGCCTGGAATTGCAGGTAATCGATGATAAAATCTACGAAGGCGCCAAAGAAAACACGCACCGCGCGAGCGACTTTTTCGGCGTCGCGAATGCCCGCCTGCGCGAAGGCAACCCGCAGGGGGAATGGAACAAGATCCATTTCATTGTCAAAAAAGGCAAACTGACCGTGTACCAGAACGAATTTATGGTGCAGGAGCACGATCTCAACGGCACCGACTGGAAACAGCGCATCGCCAACAGCGGACTCAAAGCCGCGCCTATTTCCAAAGGCAATTACAAAGGGCGCATTGGCTTGCAGGACTGGGGCAGCACGGTTTGGTACCGCAATATCAAATTAAAAAAATTATAAGAATCGGGCGCTGTCGCATTGTCCCCCTTTGGTTGTCCTGTTAGCACCCGCAGCGATAGTTTGAGTGCGATTACCTTTGTGTTGTTACACTATTCAACCACCATAATATATCGAAAACACAATGGAAAAGGCCGTATTACACCCATATCTGATGTTCGAAGGCAATTGCCGTGAAGCGATGGAATTTTACAAAGGCATTTTCGGCGGCGAGCTGAACATGATGACCTTCGGGCAAGTGGATGACAGCTGCCCGGCGGCCATACGCGACCATATCATGCATGCCTCACTGATGGGCGGAGAAATCGATTTCATGGGCTGCGATACGCCAAAACCGGGCCCGCTTGGAGGCGACAAGATCCAGCTCTCGCTCAGCGGCTTCGATGAAACCAATCTCCGCAAAAAATTCGAGCAGCTCAGCGAAGGCGCCACCATTACCGTACCGATGGAGAAACAGGTTTGGGGCGACATTTTCGGTGCTTTC
>CAMLNK010000791.1 GCA_946481035.1 uncultured Dyadobacter sp.
TCACCACACTAAAATACTGACGATCGGCTCTTGCTTTGCCGAGGTGCTGGGCAGTCAATTAGGTGATTTCAAGTTCGATGTGCTGAATAATCCGATGGGTACGGTGTTCAACCCGCTTACTATTTGCAAAATACTGGACAGCGCGGTAGAGGAGAAAAGGCCTAATCCTGCATTGTTCCTGCAAAATCCCGACCAGATCTGGCTGCACCACGATTTCCATTCGTCGCAATGGGCCAGTGGCCAAGGGGCGTTGGATGCCCTGCTTTCGGATAAATTGGACGAGATCCGTGAATTTCTGGCGGAGGCAGATTTGCTGGTGATCACATTGGGAACCGCTTATGCTTACCGTCACCGAAAGACAAACCTGATCGTGGGTAATTGCCACAAGGTACCCAGCGACCGGTTTATCAAAGAGCTCCTGCATTTCGATCAGATCACGATCGCATTTGAGCAATTAATCCAAAAGCTGATCCCCTATAACCGCAAACTGCGCATACTGCTTACGGTAAGCCCCGTGCGACACACGCGCGACACGCTCCCACTTAACCAGGTAAGTAAATCGACGTTGCGCCTGGTAGCACACCGGCTTTCAGAGAAATACAAGCATGTGGAGTACTTCCCGTCGTACGAGATCATGATCGACGAACTGCGGGATTACCGTTTTTATAAGGAAGACATGATCCATCCGAGTAATGTCGCGGAGGAATACATTTTCAATGCATTTGCACAGAACTACATCGATGCCGGCTCCTTGAAGTTCATGACCGAATGGGCGTCCGTCCGGGACACATTGGCACACCGCCCGCTGCACGGCCTCACGCCGGGGCATTTGAAAATGCTGAAATCGCTATGGAGCAAGCTGAATGCGCTGTCGCGAAATCTGGACGTTTCTGCCGAAATGGAGGAAGTAGAGCGCAGGATCGGAGAATTTCCGGGAATGTGACAAACTCATTGGCGGCATTTCGTGTTGCATAATATCAAGTCAAAGTACCAACCATAATAATGGGAGAATTTACAATCAATAAAGAAAGAGTATTGCAGGCATTGAGTACCGTGGAGGAGCCTGATCTGAAAAAGGATCTGGTGACGCTCGGTATGATACAGGATATAGAAATCGGGGTAAACCAGGTGCGGTTTACGGTAGTGCTTACAACCCCGGCTTGCCCTCTGAAAGAACTTATCAAAAAGAATTGCGAGAATGCGATCCATGAACATCTGAGTCCGGATGTGGAGGTGATCATTAAGCTTACCGCTAATGTAACGACGACGCGGCACACAGGGCCACTGATCCCCGGCGTGAAAAACGTAATCGCGATCTCGTCCGGCAAAGGTGGAGTAGGGAAATCGACGGTAACGGCCAACCTTGCGATTGCACCGCTCGGGCGCGAAAGTGGGGATCATCGATGCGGATATTTCCGGGCCGTCGATCCCGGTGATGTTCGGTGCGGAGAATATGCAGCCGACAATTACACCGAAAGACGGCAAGAACTATATCAACCCGATCCGTCAGTATGGCATCAAAATGATGTCGATCGGCTTCCTTACACCACCCGACAGCGCGGTGGTCTGGAGAGGACCAATGGCAAGCCAGGCATTGCGCCAGTTTTTCGGCGACACCGACTGGGGCGATCTGGATTACCTGTTGATCGACCTGCCTCCCGGTACCAGCGATATTCACCTTACATTGGTACAAACCGTTCCCGTAACCGGTGCGGTGGTGGTTACAACGCCTCAGAAAGTGGCCCTGGCCGACGCGATTAAAGGTTTGTCGATGTTCAGGCAGCCGCAGATCAATGTACCTGTTTTAGGTGTGATTGAAAATATGGCCTGGTTTACGCCGGAAGAATTGCCCGATCATAAATACCACATTTTTGGTAAAGGCGGCGGGCAGTCGTTGGCAGACAAATTTGAAGTGCCGCTGATCGGACAAATTCCATTGGTGCAAGGCATTCGCGAGGCGGGCGACGACGGCCGTCCTGCGGTAATGGATACGAATCCGATCGTGAACGAGGCATTTATGGAGGCGGCGGAGGCATTGGCGCAGCAGATTGCGATCCGGAATTCGTCACGCGAGAAAACGAAAGCTGTTGAAATCCAGGTTTAGCAGTTAGTAACTGAATGATTTGATTTTTTGGATATAATCTTGCATCTTAGCAGACAGACTTTTTAAAAATGGATTCAAAAGAAAAAACCATAGAATTGATCGAGCAGGCGCTCGAAACGGTGCGTCCTTACCTGCATGCAGACGGAGGTGATGTGAAATTGGTGGAGCTGACGGACGACATGATTGTGAAGTTGGAACTACAAGGCTCCTGCCAAAGCTGCCCGATGAGCGCAATGACTTTCCGCGCTGGTCTGGAAGAATCGATCCGCAAAGCGGTGCCTTACATTAATAAGGTTGTTTCCTCGAATGTGCCTGAGTTGGCGTAGTAGCGGAAAACTCATATCAAATATTGGTCAAAAGCAGTTTCCTGGAAGGGAAGCTGCTTTTTGCGTTTTAATCCGCGCGGTAAATAGGCAGAAATTGATTCCTCCCGATTAGTCCGCTATATTGCGGGCATCATTGGAATGCATTAATCAGGAACATCAAACATGCGTATCGGAATTTTTTTTGGAGGTCCTTCCCGCGAACGGGAGATATCATTTGCAGGCGGTAAAACAGCATTTGAATACCTCGATAAGTCACTTTTTGAGCCGGTACCGGTTTTTGTAGACAGCTTTGGCAGGTTTATTCTGCTGCAAAAGGAGCTGATGTATTCGTCCGAAATCCGCGAGTTCTATCCCGCGCCGGGCATTCAAAAAGATGGTTTTAAAACTTATATCGAATCTTTCCCTGAACTGGCAGCGGCAGGTGTTTCCGCTGAGATCGGGAAACAGATTGCGCCCGCCGATTTCAAAGAACATTTCGATTTCGCGTTCCTGGCCATGCACGGCCCCGATTGCGAAGATGGAGCGATTCAGGGGCTGTTGGAATGGTATAAAATCCCGTACAGCGGCCCCGGTTTGATGGGCTCCGCAGTGGGTATTGATAAAATATTACAAAATGAGATGATTGCCCTCGTGAACGGGCAGGAAAAGAAAAGCTGGACGCTCAAATACAGCCAATGGGTTCCCAAAGATTACCCATTGCTTTTCCAGGTTTTGAAAAAGCATTTGGGGCTGCCGCTGGTGATTAAAGCACCGCATCAGGGCTCGTCTATCGGAGTAGCCATTGTGAAGGACGATTCGCTGGAAGAATTCGTATCGGCTGTAAATCAATGCTTTTTCCAGATCGAACTCAATGCGGATACCTGGAAAGAACTGGATGAAGCCGAAAAGCTGGCTTGGGGACAGAAAATCGCC
>CAMLNK010000792.1 GCA_946481035.1 uncultured Dyadobacter sp.
TGCCGGATCGTTGACAAAATCTATCGTCTTGAAATTTTCATAATCATTCATGAAATTGAAGTATTATTTATTTCCTGATACGATTAGGAAGAATCGTGTCATTTATACCCTATTTCACGAAAGTTTTTTGAAAAATCTCAGCCGTTATGAGGCAAGTTATTGATAAATAGGGTCTTATGTAGAAAAAGAAAAGCGATGAATATCCAGTTTTCTCTCAGGACATTAATGCTTTTGAGAAGCAGGTTTGAGACAGACTGCTTGCTGATACCCATCACCTCGGCAATTTCATCGTTGCTCAGGTTCTCATAGTAGCGCAGAAAAAGAACCTCTTGCTGTCGTTTGGTAAGGAAGGAAAAGAAGCGGGCGATTTTGGAGGCCAGCTCGGTAGATTCGTCGAGGCCGACGAGGAATTTTTCAATGTTTTCGAAATCCACAAAAAGATCTTCCGTTTCGGGCATTTCGACATTTGCCATATTCTCCTTCATAGCCCTGATCAGGTTATTCCGCAGGCATTTGAAAAGGTAATTTTTGACGGAAACCGGATTGCCCAGATGGGTTCTTTTTTCAAGGAAATCGAGAAACAGGTCCTGAATAACATCTTCGACCAGTGAGCGGTCCTTACTAAACTTGCTTCCGTAATGAAGAAGGGGGCGGAAATAGCGCAACAGAAGTACATTCAATGATTGATCGTCCCCGCTCTTAAAAAGGGCCCAGGTCATCGCATCGGTGGTATCTACCTGCTGGACTTCAATCAGTTTATCCATTTTCTTCAGTGTCTGGCAGCGGCTATTTACGGAACTGGCATTACCCTGGAATCTCCGTGCCCGGCTGAATGAAACAACATAAGCCGGGCCGGAAATTGAGGTTATATCACAAATATTGTAAATATTTTAACAATAATTGTAATATATACAATTATTTATAGCAAGACTATAATGGTATCAAAAGGGTACATCCGGATGTTGGCTGCATGTTATTTCAAAGGTTTTACCGGCCATTCGGCCAAAGGCTTCACAGGAGCTACATCGCGTGACTCGGATAAATATGCGGTAAAACTATGACGGCTGCCGGCAGGTAACTTTGCCTCAAAACCCACGAATATGGTCCCCGGATTGGGTGCATCGTAATCATGCTCTGGTGTAGTAGGCCAGGTTCTGATGCTGATAGGCGTTTGCGAGTCGAAAATCAGCAGCATTTTTTTGCCATTTTGCGAAAGCTCCACGGTTTTTCCGTCCACGATCCGGACCTGGGCGGCCGTCAGCATGTTCCAGCGCATGAGCGTTTCCTTTTGGCCGGATTCAACTTCGTCGCGGACCACCACATACCGCTGGCCGATGATTCCCAGTCCGCGCCTGACGGCTTTGGCCTGACCCTGATACAGTTCTGATAAGTTGGTTGTCGCCATCATATTAGGCCCCTCTCCGGTGGCACCGTCGATCCTGGCATAGCCTTTCGCATTGGTTAGCTGGCTGTCAAAGGAGATTACATTGTGTGCAAAATTATTCAGCCTGAAAACTTGCCACCGTTGCGAGTCCTGCGCGCGGTTCCACAGGTCGACGCCCTTGGATTCGAGGGAATTGTAGTCCTGCATGCCAAAATCCATAGCCCAGCGCTCTCCGAGCGCATCCATCACAAAAGAGCCCACGTCCATATGCGCGTGGTTGACCGCGGGCGATCCGGCTTTCACGCCGAGAAATACCGCACCGGGTTTTTCCCAGGCGCTTCGCATGAGCGCAACGGGTGAAGGTCCCTGGCCGGCCCAGAATTTTTGATCTGGGGCATGAACGGCCGAAAGCTCGGTTTGCGTTCCCCAGATCAGCAATGCAGGTAAAATACGGTTTCTGACTTCTGTCTGGGCTGGTGCGGAGAGCAAGGCCTTCTGCCCCAATAGCAAAGAAGGGTTCTGGGTTCTTTGCGCGAACCAGAAGAGGGCAGGGGTGAGGCCTTCTTTCAGGCCGCTATCGCCCCAGTTGTGGGCCATGCCCGTCGGCCCTACCAGGTGCTGCATGAATGCGCCGGTTTTTAAAAAGCCGTCGGATTCGGAAAGTCCGAAGTCTGTACCTAATGCCTTTTGCAATGCGGAGATCAGCAATACATTGAAACTGGTTCCGTATCCCCAATAGCTAAAACCTTCGGGGTAGGCACCGTCGGGTTTGTAGGAGTGGAGCATGGCTTTGGGCACCGATCCTACCGCCCGTTTGACGATCTGCCCGGCAATCGCGGGCTCGTGCTCGGCGATAGCGAGTGCGCCAAAGGTGATGCCCGCATTACAAACCTGGTTCCAGTTGTGCTCTGCCGACAGAAACCAATTATAGTTCTTGTCCAGAGAAGGGTTAATGCCCTTTGCCAGTATTGCTTCGCGCAGGCGGGCGCGTGTTGCGTCGCTCAATTTATCAAACAGCCAGTCGTAGCCAATGGCGACGGCCATGGTCATTTCGGCCACATCCAGGAAATGGGTAGGATTCCAGTCTTCGAATGCCGCTACTGCAAGCAGCTCCTTTTCGGCCCTGGCCAGGTATTTCTGCTCGCCGGTCGTGCGGTAGGCGTACGAAAGCATGAACACGCGCCGGAGGCATTCCCGGGATTTGTCCAGCAGGCGTTTGCCGATTTTGATGCGTTCCACCGGCGCCGCGTCAAGTAATTGGTCGCATTCATCGATCATGAGCTTGTGCACGGTCTGCCATTGCGGGTATTTGCGGATTTGCGTCATCAGGGCCTTCTCTTCACCCTTCAAAAGCAGGAGCCGCGGATGGTCTTGCCGGAGCGTTTTAAGGATCTGGCTGCTGTCGGCCACGGGCTGTGCGGCAATGCGGGCCAAAGTAAGGATTTGCAGGGTAACCAGTATTATCAGCGCTTTTTTCATAGAATATGTAATGATTTGATTAATCACCCGACCGGTACTCCGACCGGCCGGGTGATACTGATGCGGATATTCCTACTCCCAACCCGGATTCTGCTTGATTTTCGGGTTTTGCGCGAGCGTATTCAGCGGGATTGGCCAGAGGTAATGCTTCTTTTCGTCGAATACAGGTATCTCGTAGTCGGTACCTTTATAGACAGCAATATACTCTTTGCCCGAAACGGGGTCGGTCGCCGATTTCATGGTAGTGCCGGCGAAGCGTTTTTTAGCCGTGTCGTTCCAACGGACACCCATGGCTGGTATTTCCAGTTTTTTGCCCTGCTTCCAGCGAATCAGGTCGGCATACCGCTGTCCTTCCATGAACAACTCGATTCGCCTTTCGCGCCTGATTTCCGCGATGATAGGGGAAATCCCGTCCTTGGTGTAGCGCGGATCGACCGGCACCTTGGCCAGCAACAAATGCGGCATGCCTACCCGGTC
>CAMLNK010000793.1 GCA_946481035.1 uncultured Dyadobacter sp.
ACTCCTCCTGACCATCCCTGACCACTTCCCGACTTTCTCTCACAACTCCCTGACCATCGCTGACTACTTCCCGACTATCCCTCACAAACCCCGGCAAAACCACCGCCCCAATCCCCAAAACGGCATTGGTTTTCAAAAAATCCCGACGGCTGAATGGCTGTTCCTGCATATGATCGATGGTTTAAACCTGTGGAGCCCAGTAAGTACAATGCCCTTCCGGATTTACCGGCCCTGTAAAAAGCAGGCACCCGCCGCATTCTTTACCTTCTTTGGCCGGAACCCAGAGCTTGCAATTGTCACATTGACTATCGGGCAGGGGCGATTTATTGGTGTAGCCCAATGATTTGCGTTTCTGCACGTCGGTCGGGTCCACGCCAGTGAGGTCGCTGCACGGGTCGGCTGTGGGAGTTATGGCTTTCGCAGCGGCTGGCTTTTTGTTGCTGGCACAGGCGAGGAGCCAGGCGGTACTACCGGTTGCGCTCCAAGTCAGGAATTGCCGGAGAAAAAGCCTGCGGTTGGCAAGTTGTGTCATGTTGTTCTGGTGAATGGCTGTTGGTAGGTGTGTATTTAATTGATATTCAATGATTTTTTAAGTTCGGAGGCTTGCTTACGTACAGCGTCGGAGCTATGGTTTTCCAGTTTTTGCAACTGTTTGGAAACCTGCTTCTCCACTTCTTTTTTGTGGGTTGATTTTTTGGTACCCTTCGAAAGCCCCGTCAGTGCAGCCACTGTCCATTGCGGGTCGGCGGAGACGGAAGTGGAGTTCAAAACTTCCAAAAGCGAAGCGATATCATTCCTGCCATTCCGGGCACCGGCTATGTAACCAAAGTCCTCGATCAGTTTCAGTTTTCCGGGCGTGGCTGCATTAAAAAAGCTGCCCCGGCTTGCCAGTAGTTGCACCATTTCGGGCGACGAACCGCCATTGGAACTGAGTACCGCAAGCCGCCACGATGCATTCTCCGATTGTTTTTCCCCGGCGGTCGCCAATGCCGCAAGCGCCTCTTTCCCTTCAAATTGACCAATGCTGAGGGCGGCCTGGTAGGCCACCTGCGGTGCGGTATCATTCATTAACCGGATTATTTCAGATAAAAAAGCGGGATATTTTTCGGCCAGGATCACCGCATGCTCACGCACGCCAGCATGACTATCGCTTAATGCTTTCCTGACGATCGCTTTATTCAATCCATCGAGCGCTTCCAGTGTGTAGATTGCGTGTAGGCGGGTTCGCGGATCGGCGTGCGTGGTGGCCATTTGCTGCAATGCGGCAACTACCGATTTGTCCTGTTTTTCAACCAAAATCCGTTGCGCATTCAGTCGCCACCATTGGTTCGGGTGTTCAAGCAGGGCTACGAGTTCTGCGAGCGTTTTGGTGCGTAGGTCGGGGAGGGCAACGGCACGTTTCTCGCCGTCTTTCGGGAAAATGCGCCAAATGCGGCCGTACTGCTCACCATTGGCAAAATCCATATCCTTTTTGAGATCCTCGGGAATCGAAACGGGCGTTTCGATGTGCTGGCGGTACATATCCACAACGTACAAATAGCCGTCGGGGCCGGTAGTGAGGTTGGCCGGGCGGAACCACGGATCGGTGGACGCCAGGAACTCACGGTCTTTTTCACCGGTGTCGCGGGTGGCGGTGAATGCAGGGGAACCGTCCACGGTTTTGAGCACATCGCGATGCACGAGGTTACCGGCTACCTCACCGGTGAAAATATTGCCTTTGAATGCGTCCGGGAAGCCGTCGCCGCCGTAAAAAGTACCGCCGGATGCACCGGTGAAGTGGTCGCGGGCATATTCGGTGAAGCCGGTTTTCAGTGAATCATATTTGGCTTGCCGGCGGTCGGAGCGCTGCTGACGCCAGTACGGCGTAGCCGATTTCTGAAACATTTCGAGCTCATGGTCCGAAATATTGACATCGCTTCGGAACGACGGCAGGTAGTTGTGCCGGTGCAGGTACCGCCACGCAATGGGCGATTGCTGAATATGCAATGTGTTTTGGGTATAAAACCGATGACCCCATTCGTCCATTGCCAGCCCGAACTGCCCGCTGCCGGACTCGACTTCGAACAGTTTTTTATCCAGCCTGAACCTGAAATTGCCGCCCGCGACACTCAATGGCGGCGCATCGGGCCGAAGGGGCGAGGTAATCATCCCGGCTTGCCCGCTGTTGTTGGCGTAAATCCAGTTGTCGATGCCGAAGCGCATGCTGGTAATCTGCGCTTCGGAGTTTTTAGCAAAAAAGCCGGTGAACAAAATCTCCCGGGTGTCGGCCTTGAAATCGCCGTTGGTATCGCGCAGGAGCAGAATATCCGGTGCGGCACAAACGATGAGGCCGTCTTTGTAGGGCAACACGCTGGTAGCGCTGGGCAGGCCGTCGGCAAATACGTACGACTTGTCGATCTTGCCGTCGCCGTTGGTATCTTTCAACAGGCGTATGCGGCCCTTAAAACGTCCGGGCTGGGCGTCGTAGGGATAATCGCCCATTTCCACCACAAATGCATTGCCCGAGGCATCGAAGACGAGGTCGACGGGCGAGAGTATATCGGGCTCGGTAGCGAATGGTTCGATGCCGAATTCCCCGCGAAGCTGGAATGTCCCCGCCGACGCGGCCGGTGAAAGGGCTTCGGTGTACCGTTTCTGCGCCAGGGTGTGAAAGGAAAGCAGTGTCAGAACGGCTACTGCAAATGTTTTCAATTGCGTCATCGCATGTAAGGTTTAGGGAAAACCGGCGCGTGTACGTGCCCGATTGTTGATCAAGATAAAAAGTGATTAGGCTACAAGCAAATCTATTAAATAAAGTTTACAAAAATTAAATATTTTGGTTTACAAAAAATTATTACAATTTTAACTAAAAATCTGCCTTAAAGTGGGCTGTCACCCATTCAGGTCAGATTGAAGTTTCCCATAACGCTATTAAAACTCTAAAATGGCTTCCTCCGGTGAAAATATTCTGTCAACAAAAAGTAATGCATATTGCCCGTTCCATTGCCAGGGGATGTTGCAATCCGCAAAATTACTTGGGTATACTGATAGTCGCGCTACCATTGCAGCTCGTGGGGCAGGGCGCGGCTGTAAACCCGCCCCGCGATAGCCTCGTAATCCCGCCATTTGTACCCGTCCCGGAACGAAAGCCGCATTTCCCGCTTAAAACCGCCCGGATGATCTACCGTGAGGCCGATATAATGAAGGCCCGTATGAACCTCATGCGGTACAAAGAGGCCCGTAGTGTGCGCGACAAGATATTGAAGGCCGCCGATCCCTGGCTTACGCGCCCCGATTCGGCTATCGTTGCGATCATGCCCGATGCCCGCGTGCCCCGCGCATTCGACCTCAATCCGAAGG
>CAMLNK010000794.1 GCA_946481035.1 uncultured Dyadobacter sp.
CAGCCGTTTTCCGGTTGAAATAACCCTGAGTGAATACGAAACGGAGGGTGAGCAGCTTAGGATGGCTTGCGTGAACGATATTTCCCGGCAGAGAAGAGCCGAGCAGGAACTGGCCCGGTTGCATGCGCGCGTTGAGCAAATCGTCGAAGAGCGGACCCGGTCGCTGACGGATACGATCAGGAACCTCGCCAGACTGGTGGCCGAAACCGAGGCCAAGGATGCTGAACTCAACCGGGCAAACAGCTTCCTGAGAAACCTTAGCGAGTTAAAATCGAGGTTTGTTTCGATGGCTTCCCATGAATTCCGGACGCCGCTAAGCACGGTACTTTCGTCTGCTTTCCTGATCTCCAAATATCCGGCTGCCGAAGACCATTCCAAAAGGGAGAAGCACGTGCAGCGCATTGTGTCGTCCGTGAATATGCTCACCAACATCCTGAACGACTTTTTATCCGTCGGCAAAATAGAGGAGGGTAAAATACAGGTGCGCAACACCGATTTCGATATCCGGCAAAACATCGAGAGCCTGATCAATGAACTCGACGGCATCCTTAAAAAAGGCCAGCATATTACCTACCAACATGAAGGCGGCACGGCCGTATGGCTGGACCCCGAATTGCTCAAACACATTTTGATGAACCTGATTTCCAATGCGGTAAAGTTTTCGGCGGAGGAAACGGAGATCAGTATCGTCAGTAAAAGGACTGCAAAAAGCCTGGTGCTCTCCGTGGCCGACGAGGGGATAGGTATTTCGGTAGAGGATCAAAAACATCTCTTCGAAGGATTTTTCCGGGGGAGTAATGTCAATAACATTCAGGGAACGGGACTGGGGTTGCATATTGTCAGGAAATACACGGAGCTGTTGAACGGCTCGATAGGCTTCGTGAGCACTGCCGGCGAAGGTTCTACTTTCACAGTCACATTTGCAATTGAACACCACTAATGTACTCGTTATGCAAAAAATACTACTCATAGAAGATAATGCGGAGATCAGGGAAAACATGGCCGAGATCATGGAACTGGCCAATTACAGCGTCATAACCGCCGATAATGGCAAAAGCGGTATCAGCATGGCGCTGGACCAGCTGCCCGACCTGATCATTTGTGACATCATGATGCCCGAGCTCGACGGATATGGTGTGCTGCATCTGGTGCAAAAAAACAGCACGCTCCGGAATGTCCCATTTATATTTCTGACTGCCAGATCCGAGCGGGCCGAAATAAGGAAGGGCATGGAGCTGGGCGCCGACGACTACATTACCAAACCTTTTGAGGGCTCCGAACTGCTGAACGCCGTCGAACGGCGGTTAAAGAAAAGTGCGCAATTGAAAAGGGAAGTCAATGGCGGTACCACCGGGTTCGATGAGCCTGCCGACCTTCCGACGGGCGAAATCTGTCTCGACAAGCTGAAAGAGAACAGGAATATCAATCACTACAAGAAAAAACAAACGATTTATACCGAAGGTAATCATCCGGCCCGGCTTTATTATGTATGCAAAGGGAAGGTGAAAACTTTCAGAAAAAACGAAGATGGAAAAGAACTGATCGTGGGGCTGTACAGCGAGGGTGATTTTATCGGCTACACGGCTATGCTGGAAAATGTAAATTACCGTGAATGCGCCGAAGCATTGGAAGATTCGGAACTGGCCGTAATCCCCCGGCCTGAATTTGAAGAAGTGCTTCGCAACAATCCCGCTCTGATGAAAAAATTCATTGAAATGCTGGCTGAGAATATCAATGAAAAAGAAAATAAGCTGTTGGCAACGGCATATAACTCGCTGCGGAAGAAAGTAGCGGATACGCTGGTGGCGATCGACGAAAAATATAACAAAGGAAAGAAAGAAGGCTATTTCATCGACCTCTCGCGGGATAACCTCGCGTCGATTGCCGGCGTAGCCAAAGAATCGCTGATCAGAACATTGAGTGATTTTAAAAATGAAAACCTGATAAGTCTGGAAGGAAGCCAGATCCATATCCTGAATTACAGAAAACTCGTGGGTATGCACAATTAACCATCAGCCGGTTCGATGGCTGCCCAGGTACTCTTCAAACGCGGCTTTCAGTTCAAAAAAGCAGGCACTCAGAACCTCAATCTCTTGTTGCATTTGCGTCACTTTCCCGGACTCCCGTCCATTACGGGCGTCGGGCTGCACCGCGGTAGTCAGCGCCGATACTTCATGCCGGAACAGGTCGATTACCTGGTCCTTGTTGATGAACATTTGCTGAAACTCCTCGGCTTTTTGGATAAAATTCCCGTTCACTTTGGCTTGTAAGGCCCTGGAAAGTCCGTTTTTCAGGTTGGCATTTTCCTGTTTCAAATAATCCAGTTGGAAAAGAAATGCCCGCACATGCTCCTCCGTACTCATCCCGTTTTCACCGTTCTGTAAGGCTATCATAATCGCATTGATAAGGGTTCATTAATCACCGCAGGATTGGCCCAAACCATTTCGCCAAGGTATTTGGATCAATCCCGCGGCACAGTCAATAGCATATCTAATTCGTAATGAGTACCTTCTTCACTTCGGCCCGGTCGCCCTGCCGGATTTGCAAAAAGTAAATTCCCGAAGGCGCCCCGTGCAATCTGATCCTTTCCCGGTGATCGCCATGGCCTTTTATTTTTTGATCAAACCAAACTTTTCCCCGCATATCCATGACCGTCAGGGTACTCTCGCCGGTTCGGGTATGGCCGAAACTGACCACAAATTCCGACACTGCCGGATTGGGAAACACATTCAATGCCCGGATGATCTTGTAATCCGCGGGTTGGTCTTCTGCCGCCGAGAGCCTTGCACCGGACGTGCCGCCCGTAACACATACGCGGTCCTGCCGCACGCTCGGACCGGGAAGCCCCTGAATGCGGACCGTATTATCGCCGGCTGCAAGGGTAAGGGATATCGTTTCGTCCCGCGAGACAATGTTCCAGGTGTGGGTCGATGGCAATGTCATCGATGCCACCACGACGCTCCCGTTCACCGAAATACTTACCTGCGGGTTTTCCAGGGCATAGTAGCGCAGTTTCAGCTGGAACACACCCGCAGAGCCCACGCCATTGACGGCATAGTCGACGTAATGATTGTAGTTGTTCATATCGCCCCGGGTTTTTCCGCCCGAAGCATTGGGGTCACTGCTTATGGGGCCGTTACCATTGGAGTTTTCCGATTCCAGGCAAAGGCTGAATGCCTGCGCCACGGCTGGCTGGCAGTTGGATACTGTAATCGCCGCGTTAGCTGTTTTATTATTACAGCCGCTCCGGGATGCGGTGACGGTGTAAGTAAATGGCCCATTGGTACCCGGCGCATTCAAATTCACCGACTTACCCGACAGGTTAATGCCGTTTC
>CAMLNK010000795.1 GCA_946481035.1 uncultured Dyadobacter sp.
TCGTGAAGGGGCTGCGCCTGAGCGCGGTAGCCAACAATGTGCTGGTGATCAAGAAATGGACGGAGAATATGGACCCGGAAGAGGTGCTCAACTCGTCGGATAATGCCACCGGCCTCGATTTCTGGCCCGGTTTGCCGCCGACCCGCAGCATTGGTTTCAATCTCAATGTTAAATTCTAAACGTCGATCCCATGAAAGCTACATTCAAATACATCCTCGCGCTTTCCTTGTCGCTGACGGTCTTCACGGGCTGTGACGAGGGTTTCGATGAGATCAATACCAACAAGGTAGACCCGACTTCGCTGGCGCCTTCTTTGATTTTAAACAAAGCCATTATCGCGACGACTTACCTCGACGGCGTGTCGACGCTCGGCATGCTTTGTTACAACTTCGGCATTGTGCAGCAGGTGATTACGCCTTACGGAAGCTCGTTATCGGGCGGAAACTATAACCAGCTGAACAATTCCAATTCACCGCTGGTGTGGGTGAATTTTTACAGGAATGTGATCAAACAGCTTGTGGCCGTTACCGAGCAAACCAAGGACGACCCATTGAGCGCCGATATCTACAATGCCGCACGCATCTGGAAAGCTTACGCATTTATGATATTGACCGACACCTATGGCGATATTCCTTATTTCGACGCAGGAAAAGGCTATATCAGCGAAGAGATCCGCCCGAAATACGATCCGCAGGAAGCTATTTACAAGGATATCCTGAAAGAACTCGAAGAAGCGTCGGGCGCACTCGGCGCGTCGAAAGACCCGGTTACGACCGATATTCTTTATGGCGGCGATATCGCGCGCTGGAAAAAACTGGGCTATTCGCTCATGCTCCGCGCCGGGATGCGCCTCACAAAAGTAGATCCGGCGACGGCGAAAGCTTATGTGACAAAAGCCGTAGCAGGAGGGGTTTTTGAAAGCAATGCGGACAATTCCGTCATTCGTCACACATCATTGTATAATAATTTCATTGCCAATCACTTAGCGGCGCGTGAGAAGACGAACTTCTACCTCGCGGCGCCGTTTGTGAATTATCTCAAAGAAAACAACGATCCGCGCCTGCCTGTGTTCGCTGTTCGCTATGTAGGCGCGAAAGGCGGCCCGGAACAGGTTCCCGCGCGCGCCTCATCCGATCCGCAGTTGCAGATCGGAATGCCTATGGGTTACAATGACGTGACAATCAACAGCGTACTGGCCGAGAACGGCGTGGCGAGCCTCTGGGACTTCACGCAGATTAACCTTACAACCGTTTTGAAGCTCGACGCACCGGAGTTCCACATTACCTATGCGCAGGCGCAGCTCCTGCTCGCGGAAGCGGCCGCGAGGGGCTGGGTATCGGGTAAAGCAGCCGATTATTATGCCAAAGGTATCCGCGCTAATCTGGAACAAATGGCCCTCTATGATCCCAAAGCGGCCATTAAGGAAGATGCGATCCTTGCGTACCTGAAAGCACATCCGCTCGACGAAGCCAAGGCATTAGAACAAATCAACACGCAATACTGGGTGGCGACATTCCTGGACGGCAACGAATCGTGGGCCAATTTCCGGCGGAGCGGTTTCCCCGCATTAAAAAAGAATCCCTATCCCGGCTCGGAAATCAAGGAGGATTTCATCCGCCGCATGCCTTATCCCGACAGCGAGATCGTCGTGAACTTGCAGAATGTGAGCGACGCCAACGCTCGCCAGGGGCCTAATGACCTCAATACTAGGATCTGGTGGGATAAAAAGTAATATCAGCAATTCTTAAACCTTTAACCTGAAACAAATGAAAGAGAACGGAATGAGTCGTCGTGACACGATGAAAGCGTTGGGCCTGAGTGGTTCCGCGGGGATTCTGGGACTGTTCGGAGGCATTTCCGACGCCCGGGCCACCGACCGTCGGCCCGGCGACCCTCGGCCTGCCGGGGCGACGGTCCCCGAAGCGGAAACACCGCAGTATGCCAGGGGGATGAAGCCCCTGACGATCAAAAGCGTTCGCGCGATTGCCACCGCGCCGCAGGGCTCCAATCTCATTGTCGTGAAAGTCGAGACCTCCGAGCCGGGCCTCTACGGGCTGGGCTGCGCCACATTCACCCAGCGGGCGGAAGTAGTGCTGGTGGCAATCAATACCTACCTGAATGAATTTTGCACGGGCCGCGATGTCGACAATATCGAAGACATGTGGCATGCCGCTTATGTGAGCTCCTACTGGCGCAATGGCCCGGTACTCAACAATGCGTTGAGCGGGCTGGACCAGGCACTTTGGGACATCAAAGGCAAACGTGCCGGCATGCCGCTTTATCAGCTGCTGGGTGGAAAAGTTCGCTTCGCCGTGCCGTGTTATACGCATGCAAACGGGCGCACACCCGAGGAAACGGTGGAAAGCGTGAAGAAAATCCAGGAGCAGGGTTACCGCTATATCCGCATTCAGCAGGGTGGTTATGGTGCAGTAGGCAGTACTACGAAGAAGCCGGATTTCAAAGAGGCAGGCTTCGGCGGCGCCACGGACAATTATATGGACGAAAATGCCTACCTCAAAGCCATCCCGATTCTCTTCGAAACCGTGCGCAAGCAATGCGGCGAGGAGGTGGAACTGCTGCACGATATTCACGAACGCGTGCAGCCGATGAATGCGATCAATATGATCAAAAAGCTGGAAGAATTCCGGCCGTTTTTCATCGAAGACCCGTTTTCTCCTGAAAATATGAAGTGGTTCAAACTGCTGCGCCAGAGTACGACGGTGCCGCTGGCGATGGGCGAGCTTTTTAATAATATCAATGAATTCCTGGAACCGATGGCTAACCAGTGGTTCGACTACATCCGTATTCACGTGTCGCAGATCGGCGGGGTCACGCCCGCCATGAAAGTGGCGCGGCTCGGGGAATGGTTCAATGTCAAAACGGCATGGCACGGGCCTGGCGATGTGTCGCCGGTTGGCCATTCGGCGCACGCGCACATCGATCTGGCTGTATGGAACTTTGGCATTCAGGAGGCGGTGCAGTTTAATGACAAGACTTTGGAGGTATTTTCGGGCTGCCCTACCATGAAGAACGGCTATATGTCGGTCAATGAAGTCCCGGGCATTGGTGTGGACATTGATGAAAAGGCCGCCGCCAAATTCCCGATCAGTACAAAATCGAACTGGCAAGTAAGAAAATTCGACGGTACGCTTATACGTCCATGAAGAAAACATCGCTCAAAGATATTGCACAGCAAGCGGGCGTCTCCACGGCCCTGGTTTCGTACGTCCTTAATGGTAAGGAAAAGGAGACCAGGGTAGGTGAGGCCATTGCTCAGAAAATCAGGCTGATAGCCAAGGAATTGAACTATCAGCCCAACCACCTG
>CAMLNK010000796.1 GCA_946481035.1 uncultured Dyadobacter sp.
GCGCTCAATACATTGCCGGTACCGACACTCCCTACTATTTCACCGACAAATCGGAAGCCGAAAAACGCATTAAACCCCGGCAAAAATTCTCGCACAAAGGCACCTACGGTCATGCCGTGATTATCGCCGGTAGTTATGGCAAAATGGGTGCCGCGGTTCTTTCCGGGAAAGCCTGCCTCCGCTCGGGTGTGGGCCTGCTCACGATGCACGTGCCTGCGTGCGGGTACGAGATCACGCAAATATCTGTTCCGGAAGCCATGACCACCGTGGATGAATCGGCGAAATACATCAGCAAAGTGCCGGAACTTGCCTCCGCGACAGCAATCGGCATTGGCCCGGGCATCGGGCAGGACGGCGCCACTGTGAAAGCACTGGAAAAGGTATTGCAGCAAGCGAAAGTACCTGTGATGATCGATGCCGACGCATTGAATATTCTTTCCACAAACCGGCATTTGCTTTACAAACTGCCCGAAAACACGATCCTCACGCCGCATCCTAAGGAATTTCAACGGCTCGCAGGAGAAAGCAGCAACGAATATGAGCGGCTGGAAAAAGCACGCGCATTTTCTTCTAAATACAAGGTGATTATTTGCCTGAAAGGCGCGAACACGGCTGTGGTCCTGCCCAACGGTGAAGTGCATTTCAACTCAACGGGCAACCCGGGAATGGCCACCGGCGGTACCGGCGACGTCCTTACCGGCATAATCACCAGCCTGCTGGCTCAGAAATACGATCCGGCCGATGCCGCCATTTTAGGCGTATACCAGCACGGCCTCGCCGGCGACCGAGCCGCCGAAGCCCGTGGGCAGACGGCGTTGATCGCCTCGGATGTGGTGGAGCATTTGGGTTGGTAACTTGTTTGATTTGAGTTAAATTTGATTAATCAATCATTCGCAACTCATGGAGCATTTGGAAAGAATCACAATCGAGCCGGGCATTTGCCATGGTAAACCCTGCATCCGGGGAATGCGTTGGCCTGTCGAAGTGATTATCGATATGATTGGCTCCGGCATGTCGATTTCGGAGATTCTGGAAGACCATCCCGAACTCGAAAGAGAAGATATTTTGGCTAGTTTAAATTATGCTAAAATGCTGGTATCCGGTCGGGCAATCAACGAAGCTGCTTGATGAACTTCCTGTGCGACGTTCACATTCCCATTAAACTGTCGAAATTCCTTCAAAGCAGAGGTCATTTGGGTAAAATCAGCACCCTCTATATATTTTAACTCAAAAACTGATAAACCACAAATGCTGAAACATAGGCCAGCACGCTCAGATAAGCCAGCTGGATCATCGGCCATTTCCAGCCATGGGTTTCGCGGTAGACTACGGCGATGGTACTCATACACATCATCGCGAAAACATAGAATATCAATAGCGAGTAGCAAACGGCAGGTGTGAACATCTGTCCGCCCGTTTCCGGGTTCTTTTCCTGGATGAGCCGTTGCTTTACAGTGAGGACATCTTCGGTGTCACCGCTGATGCTATAAATCGTCGCCATCGTACCGACGAACACCTCCCGCGCCGCAAACGATGCAAGCAATGCGATGCCGATCTTCCAATCGTAGCCGATCGGCTTGATTACCGGCTCGATGAAACGCCCAAACTGGCCAGCGTAGGAACTTTCAAGCCTTGCCGATGCTACTGCTGCATCAATTTCCTCCTGCGGTGCAGCGGCCATCGAAGTTACCACCTGCTGTTCGGCAGCGTCCATGCTGTTACCCGGACCGTAGGATGCCAGTACCCATAGGATAATCGAAATGGCCATAATGACTTTACCGGCTTCGAGCACGAAGGATTTCACACTTTCATACATCGTATATCCGACGTGCCCCCAGCGTGGGAGCTTGTAGGAAGGCATTTCGAGCATGAAATAACTCGGCTCTTTTCTAGGAATAAACAGTGACAGAAGCCACGCCGAGCCTAATGCGCCGAGCAAGCCGAGCAGGTAAAGACCAAAGAGCACTAATCCCTGGACATTGACTATGCCCAACACTTTAGTTTCAGGTACTACTACGGCAATGAGGATCGCATAGATAGGCAGGCGCGCGGAGCAGCTCATGAGCGGGGTTACCAGAATAGTGAGCAACCGCTCGTAACGGCTGCTGATGCTGCGGGTCGTCATGATGGCCGGTACCGCGCAGGCTACGCCGGAAATGAGCGGTACCACGCTGCGGCCGTTCAGTCCGAAGCGGCGCATGAGCTTGTCCATAATCACCATTACCCGAGCCATGTAACCCGATTCTTCGAGGATGGCCACTAGTGCGAACAGAATCGCGATTTGCGGGATAAATATGACGATACCGCCGATCCCGGCCATGATTCCGTCGGTGAGCAGGTCGTTCAGGACGCCCTTCGGCAATGCGCCTTTCACCCATTCGATGGCGGCGGCGGTGCCGGCGTCGATCATGTCCATCGGATAGGATGCCCAGGCAAAAATGGCCTGGAAAACGATGAGCAGTACCAATGCAAATGTAACATACCCCCAGACGCGGTGGAGCAGAATGCTATCCAGCTTCCGCGTCCAGTAAGGCTGCTCGGTAACGCCTTCGGATTTGACGGCCCTGGAAACGATCGGTTTGATCTTTTCATAACGCGCGACGGTCTCGTTGGCGAGGAAGTTGTTTTCGTCGAAACCATACTTCTCGATCAGCGCATCTAGTTTGGCCCTTACCGGCTGTTCGAGGAACGAGAAGTTATCGTGCTGACAAACGTATTGCAACGCAACATAGTCGTTATCAAGCTGATGAATCTCCTTCACCTCGTTGATCAGCCCAATTTCATTTTCTTTGGGTTCATAAAAATATTGCAAGACAGGCTTTTCCGTACGCCCGACCACCTGCTTAACGGCCTCTTTCAATCCCTTCATGCCCTCGCCCGTACGCGCATTGATGCGCACCACAGGCACATTGAGCTGCATCGCAAGCTGCACGGCATTCACGGTCAGGTTCATGCTTTCGGCCACGTCGAGCATATTCAACGCGAGTACCGACGGAATACCCAAGTCGCTGATTTCGGTGAAAAGCAGCAGGTTTCGTTGCAGGTTGGAGGCATCGGCTACGATCACGACCACGTCCGGGAAATCGGGATGCTTCGGGTTGGCGAGGATGTCCATCACCACCGTTTCATCCTTCGATTTGGGATAGATACTATATGTACCCGGCAAATCGACGAGCGTCACATGCGCATCGTCGTGCCCATTGTCGCCTGCGATGCGGAATGTACCGGATTTTTTCTCGACTGTAACACCGGGAAAATTGCCCGTTTTCTGGCGCATTCCGGTGAGTGCATTAAATAGCGTAGACTTGCCGGCATTCGGGT
>CAMLNK010000797.1 GCA_946481035.1 uncultured Dyadobacter sp.
GGTGAACAGCCTATAATTCAGCCCGTTAACTCCATTTTGGTGCGTCATTCATGAGCTTAACCAAAGACTCACCGAATGACGCACCAGAATATTGGGTATTTCTGAATGTTTTGATGCTTTTTCTAAAAAACAAAATCCCACAAATCATTGATTTGCAGGATTTTAGTTAATTTTAGTAAGTTACTCTGTGCACCCGAAGGGATTCGAACCCCTATCGATGGTACCGGAAACCATTATTCTATCCATTGAACTACGGGTGCATTCGTTGGCTTTGGGCCGGTAACGGGGTGCAAATATAGTCGCTATTTTGAATTTTGAACAAATCAGCACCGATTTGTTTTCAAAATTATCCTGCGAAAATCATAACTTTTTCAGCAAGTCCCAGTCTCCCACGCTTTTCAGGTAAAGATAATCCAGCAACACGCCGTTTACATTCGTGATTAGCTTATGCCCTTCTTCGAACGGCACGACGAAGGTTTTGATGTATTCATGGTCGGAAAGCAGGCCTTGAACGGTGTCATGGTACGATTGGATTGCCTCAGCGGTCAGTTCCAGTTCGCAGTAGAACATGTACATGGCTTCGTCGCTCGTGCCGGTAGACGGGTAAAATGGCTCGCTGTTGACGCTGATCAGCTGGGATTTGTCGACGGCAATGCCGGTTTCCTCGAACACTTCACGTGCGGCCACAGAGGCGGCGTCGCTCTCGCTGTCGAGCATACCAGCGGGGTGTTCGTAGGTCATTGAGCCGTCGCAAATGCGGCGTTGCTGCACGAGCAGCAGGTATTTTTCTCTTGATACCACATCGATGAAGCAAACAAGCACGCTAACGACCTCCCCTTTCAGGAAGCAGATCGGCGGGATTTTATTGCCTTCGGGCGTGGTAGCGTCGGTGTACAGGAGCGAGAACAGCACTTCACCGTGGCCGTTGCGGCGCGTGTAAAGTTCGTCTACACGATGAATATCCAGGCCATTTGCGATCAGCCGGTTTTTCCAGAGATTAAATTTATGCGAGTCTGTCAGGTTCTCTGCCATTGGCCAGTGTGTGGTTGTTTAGTTGTATAAGGGAAACGACAGCGCCAAATAAGGCACGCCGTAGGTAGTCGAATAGCGGCTTTGGCCGTTGAGAAGCTTCACGGGCGACGCATAGGTTACACGGCCGTGTACGTAAGCGACTTTTACGCCTATCCGGTCGGTGATCCAGAAGCGGATATAGGCTTCGGATTGCCCGTTTTGTTTATCCATGAAAAGAGGCAATGCGTTAAATGTGGCCGGAGCACTCTTCAGATAGGCGTTGTAATACGCGCCGCCCTCGTCGTAGAGCTTTCCACCGCCATATAATGCATTGCGTTTCAAGCCGAACGCCACACCGAAAAGATCGGTATTGGCGCCGATATCGAATTTCCAAACCCTGAAATTGGCTCCCAGGAGAAAGCTCGCACCGTTGGCGGTGACCTTTCCGAATTTAAGGGTATCGGCATTGATGGCGCTGGTCTTTGGAAGCATGTCGGTACGGCCGGCATAATAGCCCCAGCCACGCACGCCCCAGCCTATTCTGAACCACGGAAAGTTACTGAGGCTCAACTCCTGGTGGTATGTAACGGAAGGCACCCAAACCTTATCCTGGTAGCCCAGGCCGACGTCGAGGCCGGAAGTAACGCGGGAAATATCCTGAGAAAAAACTTCGAATGAACCTAAAAAAACAAAAAGTACTATAAATCGAATGCTTTTCATTTGATCGTGATGTTTTGAACGGCAAAGGTAAAAAAATAAGGCAGAGACCCCAGCCTCTGCCTCAAGATCGTTTACGAATTAAGTAAACGGTAGACACTAATATGCCGATTTACCGTTGCCTGTTTTGACAAATTATTTCCCTTTTTTTGCCACCTTCCTAAGAACGACCGCTCCCAATGGAGGCAAGTCGAGAAGCAGCGATTGGGCCTTTCCGTGCCACTGGTGGCTTTCTGCGGTAACCGGATCATAATTAATGATGCCACTGCCACCGAACTGGGACGCATCCGAGTTGAATATCTCCTGCCAGCTTCCTTCCGAGGCCACGCCTACCCGGTAGCCTTTCCGTGGAACGGGTGTCAGGTTGAGCGCGATAATGAGGTTACGGGCCGGATCGGTGGACTTGCGGGCGTACACAAGCACGGAGTTCTCCCGGTCCTGTGTATCGATCCATTCGAAACCGTCGTGCGAGAAAGAGTAATCGAACAAGGCCGGCTCTTCCTTATACAGCTTGTTGAGTGCAATTACGCATTCACGGATGCCTTTGTGCGGCGCATATTCCAGTAAATGCCAGTCGAGGCTCTGCTGGAAATTCCATTCGGACGTCTGCCCGAATTCGCCTCCCATGAACATCAGCTTCGTACCCGGGTGTGTAAACATGTACGTGAACATCAGGCGCAGGTTCGCAAACTTCTGCCATTCGTCGCCGGGCATTTTGTTAATGAGCGATTTCTTGCCGTAAACCACCTCGTCGTGCGAGAATGGCAGCATGAAATTCTCTGAGAATGCATATACCAAACTGAAAGTAAGCTGGTCCTGATGCCATTTACGGAACGCCGGGTCTTTTTCGAAATACTTCAAAGTATCGTTCATCCAACCCATCATCCATTTCATGCCGAAGCCCAAACCGCCTACAAACACAGGGCGCGAAACGCCCGGGAATGCGGTCGACTCCTCTGCGATAGTCTGCACATCCGGGAACTCCGTGTACACTGCCACATTCATTTCCCGCAGCAGCGAAATCGCTTCCAGGTTCTCGCGGCCGCCGAACTCGTTCGGGATCCATTCGCCGTGCTTACGCGAATAGTCGAGATACAGCATCGACGCCACGGCATCCACACGCAAGCCGTCGGAATGGTAGCGATCGAGCCAGAAAATAGCATTACTGATCAGAAACGACCTTACTTCGTTTCTTCCATAATTGAAAATATAGCTCTTCCAGTCGGGATGGTAACCTTTGCGCGGATCTTCATGCTCGTAGAGCGAAGTGCCGTCGAAGCGGAAAAGTCCGTGCGCATCGCCCGGGAAGTGGGATGGAACCCAGTCCATATACACGCCGATGCCGGCCTGGTGCAGCTTGTCTACGAGGTACATCAGCTCCTGCGGCGTACCCATGCGCGAGGAGCACGAGAAATAGCCGGTGATCTGATACCCCCACGACGGCGCGTACGGGTGCTCCATGATCGGCATCAGTTCCACGTGCGTGAAGCCCATTTCCTTCACATAGGGCACCAGGCTCTCGGCAATTTCCTTGTAGGTAAGATGCCTTTCCGGATCGGACGGATCACGCTGCCAGGACCCCAAATGCACTT
>CAMLNK010000798.1 GCA_946481035.1 uncultured Dyadobacter sp.
GGTCACCAACTCATTGGCATACACAAAAAACGGTTTGGAAGGATCTTTGGCAATGTCAAAAAATGCCTTTCCCGAAAGAAACACTTCCCTTTGGCTTCCACTGAAATGTGCGGGATAACTCATTTTACTGCCCGGGTCGAGGGTAATGCGGCTGCCGTCTTCAAGGCTGACCGTCAGCGGCTCCGCTGTTGTGTTCATCGCCTCACGCATTTCTACGTTCGCGGCGGCAACCAGCTGATCATAACCGATCGCCTTCGGCTGATGACGCAGCCAGAATATCCATCCCAGTCCGGCCAGCAGCACCAGCATTGCCGCAATGCGTACCAGGCGCACCTTGTACCAGGGCAAATGCCCGTCTTCCGCGTGGCGCAGGTTTCTCTCTTCCAGCCTTTCCATGATCCGTTCCACCGCCTTCCGTTTTTCAGGATTTGATAATGAGGCATTTGCCGGCCGGATCGAAAGCACCAGCTGCCGCGCTCGTTCCACTAATTCACGTTTTTCGGGATGCGCGGCGAGCCAGTTCTGCCAGGTTTCGTCATCCTCGCGCGTGGGGTTCAGCACCCAGTTACGGAACGATTTATCCCAGACAAACTCCCCCAAACTGAAATCGCGGTAACGGTCCATGTTCAAAATTTAGCTTTTCAAACACCATTAGACCATCCCGGAGGCGGGATACTGTATTTTTTTGATTTTTTTTGAAATTTTTTAAATGAGGTATTTCAAATTTAAAACGGCAGGGCCAGTACCAGCGACACAATGGCTTTCCAATGCGATTTGATAAACTTGAAAGCCTCTTGCAGCAGATTGGAAACGGATTGCGGCTGAATATCCATCACCGCAGCGATCTCTTCGCGCTCCATATCATTATAAAAACGGAGAAAAACGGCCTCTTTCTGCCGTTTGGGAAGTTCATTAAGCATCTCAGTCATCCGGGCGGCCAGCAGGCGGTCATTTTCGGATTCGATGAGCTGGTACTCGACATTGAATGCCAGCTCGAAAACGACGTCCGATTCGTTGTAGTAATCCATGCAATCCATGCGCAAGCGCGATGCGAGGCGGTGCAAGCGGCGGCGCAGGGACGCGAGCAGATAAGGCTTGGGCGGAATTTCGGGATTCAGTGCATCTCTTTTTTCCCAAACACCGAGAAAAACATCCTGAATGCAATCCTTAACCAGCTCACGGTCGCCGTTGAACTTCGTTCCGTAGTGAAAAAGGAGGTCATAAGTGCGGTCGATCAGGTGTTCATAGGCGGTGACATCCCCCGCCAGCATATCCCGCCACAGTTTCTGCTCTTCTTCCAAATACAGTTCCAGACGGAGTCCCGGACGGGTTAAAGCCTTCATGAAAACGGGTAAATTTTAGTCAGGTTTGAAAACCAAAAGCAGCCGGCGCTGCTTACTTACTACTATATATCTCATTTAATATTCAATTCATTATAGAAACGAAAGTACCGATTGCTATATACGCAAACCGTCCCGCTACGATTTAAACATGGGAAGCGGATTAAGCGGATGACGCAAAAAATTAGCGCCGATCTTTCTTATCAAAAACCAGTGAAACCCGGCATTCGGAAACTTCCGGCGCACGCGGCGGAGCATTTGTGCGTCGGCGCCGAAAGTGAGCAGGCCGAGCGACACGTCCGTCCAGTCAGCCTTCCGGAAAGTTTCGACGGTTACCGGGAACACGCCTCGATAGCGCCGGATTTTGTGGTGCCAATAGATCATGGCAGTGATTTCGGCAACACCGGCACCGCCTTGCATAGTATTCAGATAATGTTCGGCTTGCTCAATGGATGGCGGAAGGTAATCGATCGTATGGGCTGTCCATATGCCTATATCGTGAAATACGGCCGCGATCGCATATTTATGACGGTTAGCAGGGTCGGCATCCCGCATTACGCAGGTCTCGAAAACCCGGTGTACATGATTGGCATATTTTTCAAGGTCGGCACCGATTTCCTGTTTGAAACGTCCCAGGAGCTCGTCAATCAGCGGTTCATGGTCTCGCATTGCGCAAATTTTGAGTGAATGCGATAATTTACAGATAATCAGCTTAAATGCATCCATTCGGCACAAATCATTCCAAGTCCCTCCATCGGCGAGCTGCTGATGTCAATGCGCTCCGTTGAGCGCCCTTCGTCTCAACTTTTTCAGAACGCTGGTACTAACCGGAATGATTGTTCCGTGCTTGTGGCCTTCGGGGACCGTTATCTCCTTTGAAATATTGGTAAAAGTCCTGAAATCAGCGGTTTTCACAGCTCCGTATGTCTTGTCGCGATATTGATCGAAATAGATCAGCCAGTCGTTTTTGACCTTGACGACCGTCGGCCCTTCAGTCAGAAAACCGGTAAACGGTTCGGAGACATTCCGGTAAGGCCCCAGAACATCATCCGCAAATGCGACCTTGATATTCCGCTGCGGGCGCGTATTGTCTTTCAAAACCAGCACATAATCATTCTTTTTGCGCTTTGCGATCACGCAGTCGATCACACTGAAACCCGGATCGAGGAACAATGCGGCCTTGGAAAAGGTCCGAAAATCTTTGGTTGTCACATAATACATTCGGTGGTTATTCCGCTCATCCTCCTCGCCTTTGGGAAACTTAAAAGGAATCGTAGAAGCCCAGATGATCACAAAACGGTCGTTTTCATCATCATAAAACAACTCCGGCGCCCACACATTCACCACGTCCGGCTCATGCTCCATCACCGGCAAAAACCGCTGCTCCGACCAATGCACCAGATCCTTCGAGCTCGCATAACCAAAACCTTTATCGCCCTTCCAATTGGTAGTCCAAACCAAATGAAACGTACCATCCTTACCTCTCGCGATCGACGGGTCGCGCATGAGCTTGCCGCCCACTTCGGGTTTGAGGTAGCCGCCACCGAGGTCGGTCCAATGGTAGCCATCGTTGCTGTATGCGAAGTGCAGGCCGTCGGTAGCCGGTTCTCGGAAGGAGGTGAAGAGGTATGATTGTTTTTGGCAGGAAAATGAAAGAATTGTCAGTAGTATCAGCAGGCGAACATTAGTCATTGGGAATTTGGAAAACGATTGAACATCAGATTTTGCCATTGGGGCATCAAGGATTACTTCTTGCTCATTTCATCTAATATCATCGGACAAATTAGCTGAATATGAAGTATTTTTGAGGTATGCTTTTTCAAAATCGCGCAAACATGAAGTACACAGGGAACACCGTATCGAAACCAGTAACAGGAAAATCAGCGGAAAGGCTCGCAGAAGCTGTCAAGTCTGGCACCTATGTTTCCAATGATGCTGCCCGGGAAACCATTCAAAAAATTCTTGATAAGAAAA
>CAMLNK010000799.1 GCA_946481035.1 uncultured Dyadobacter sp.
CTGGTGCAGCTGATCGATGAGATACATCAGCTCCTGCGGCGTACCCATGCGCGATGAGCACGAGAAATACCCAGTAATCTGGTAACCCCACGACGGCGCGTACGGATGCTCCATAATCGGCATCAGTTCCACGTGCGTGAAGCCCATTTCCTTCACATAAGGCACCAGACTTTCGGCGATTTCCTTATAAGTAAGATGCCTTTCAGGATTGGAAGGATCGCGCTGCCAGGAGCCCAAATGCACTTCATACACCGAAATCGGCGCATTCAGCTTATTCTTTTCCTTGCGCACTTTCATCCAGTCGGCATCATTCCACTCGTACCACGTATCCCACACAATGGATGCCGTGCGCGGTGCTACCTCGCACCAGAGCGCGAACGGGTCCGACTTTTCGAGGTGCTGGCCGTTTTGGGAGATAATGTAGTATTTGTAAACTTCTCCTACCCCTACATTCGGTACCCAGCCTTCCCAGATGCCCGAGCTGTCCCAGCGGGGCGACAGCGAATGACTGCCATGGTTCCAGCCGTTGAAATTCCCGATCACCGACAAATAAGTCGCATTGGGTGCCCACACCGCGAAATACGTTCCTACCACCCCATTAACCTCCATCACATGCGAACCCAGCTTCTCATAAAGCTTGTAATGCTTGCCCTGACGGAACAAGTGTATATCGAAGTCTGTAAAACGGCTAATGGTTTCCACCGCATTCACCGGCTGGGCCGCCACAGGGGTGCCGGCATCCTCGGCAGGATCAATGGTTGCGTTTGTTTTTTTCTTTCCGGTTGACTTAGCCATTTGTAATTCTTCAATTAATGTGTAATCTGTTCGAGGACGTAAGATTTACAATTTTATTAAACTATTTATTAAAATGTATATATTTTTTGTCCCCTCTGTAACGTCCCGAGCGCCACTTGAAGGCAAATCAGATGTTGCCTGCGGCCTTTTCTACCTGATCCAGAACGCGCATGATGTTGCCGCCCCATATTTTTTCAATATCCTTAGCCGAATAGCCTCTTTTAACCAATTCCTCGGTGATCGCGCCGATCTGGCTCACATCCTGCAAGCCTACCACCTCGCCGCCGCCGTCCATATCCATACCAATGCCGACATGATCCACGCTCGTGAGTTTGATCACATGCTCGATATGGTCCACCGCGTCCTGCACCGTGGGCTTATCGGCTTTGTATTTCTCGTCGATAGCCTTCATTTCATCTCGCAAAGCCTTGCGATCAGCTTCCGAAAGGTCGGTCTGGCGAATTTTGAGGCGTATTGCTTTCAGCGACAGTTCGTGCGGTTCGGAAGGTTTTTTTACAAAACCGGGCACAAAGTTGATCTGGATCACGCCGCCGTTTTTGGCAAGTGTTTTGATCATATCGTCGGTCATGTTCCGCGGCACGTCGCACAATGCGCGACAGGATGAATGCGAGGCGATCACGGGCGCTTTCGTGAGTTTGATCACATCATAAAAAGTAGAGTCCGAAACGTGCGAAATGTCGACCATAATGCCCAAGCGGTTCATTTCCTTCACCACTTCTTCCCCAAATGCGCTCAGTCCGTTGTATTCGGGGCCGTCGCCGTCGGTGGAAGAGTCGCAAATGTCGTTATTCAGCGAATGCGAAAGGGTAATGTAGCGCAGGCCGAGGTCGTAATAGAGTTTCAGGTTGGTCAGGTCCTTCCCTACCGGCCAGCCATTTTCCATACCAATGAAAACGGAACGTTTGCCTTCCTTTTGCAGCCGATAGGCATCTTTGGAAGTAGTCGCCAGTCCGGCGGTTTGCGGATTGGCTTTCACAGCTTCATGAATTTTTTCAAAAATCGCCAGCGCTTTTTTCTTGGCTTCGGCATTGGCGGCCTCGGTGCGCTTGCCCTGCCCGAGGTACACGGCAAAAAACATCCCGTCCATGCCGCCCCGGATCATCCGCGGGAAATCGATCTGCGAACGTTCCTTTTCAAAATCGTGCTCCACGGCGACGTCGAAGCCCGGTTTCATCATATTAATAGGTACATCGGCGTGGGTGTCGATGGTCAGCGCGGCCGCGTGGATCTTCTTGGCCTTGTCCGACATCACGGGCGGAGCGAGTTGTGCATGCGCAAGCGCGGGAACGAGCAACAGGAGTAAAAACCTTTTCATTTTCAGGAGTAATTGGTGATTGGTAAAGGAATATTAGGTGTTTTTAAATTGATCTTTTTTTCCCGGATTGTCAACTGCCGCGGCGGTTTCCCTGCTATTCTCCTAAATATCCCCCGCCAGGTGCTATAAATGCCTTTGAATAGAATGTCACCGCCTGCATTGCAAAGATTCGGCCATATGCCGTCATTTGTAACCAGTCCCAAACCCTTTCCACGCATGGTTCGTCTTTCCGCATTCTACAAAAGCATATTCAACTGCCTGCTGGCAGCATTTCTCTCCGCCTTTTTCGCCGGAAATACCGTCGCCCAGTCGTCCAAAAACCGGCGCGCGGCTGCACCCGGGCACGATTTCATGTATCAATATTCGATCATCGACGCGCTCATGGCGGGCGTTTTCGACGGCGACCTTACCATCGGTCAACTGCGAAGGAAAGGCGATTTCGGCGTCGGTACATTCAACCGGGTCGATGGCGAGCTGCTGATCGACAAAGGGCATGTGTATAAAATCAGCTACGATGGTTCGGTGAAAGAAGTCCCCGATTCCGACAGTACGTCCGCCGCATTCGTCAAATTTTTCAAAGCCGACACCGTGATCCATTTGAATGGCCCCGGCCTTACCTACGAAAAAGTACAGGAAAAACTCACGCATTTGTTGAACCCGAACGGCATTTACGCATTAAGGATCTCCGCCACTTTCCCGACCATGACCACCCGGGCCGAGAAGCCTGCAAAAAAGCCATACACCTCATTACCCGAGCATTTGAAGTATAATCAGGTTGTATTTGAATTAAAAAACACGACAGGCATATGCAGCGGCTTCCTCCTGCCTCCCTATCTGGCTCGTACCAATGTTCCGGGGTTCCATTTGCATTATCTGGCGGATGATCACAAGTCGGGCGGGCATATTTTCAATTTCACCGCCGACGCGGTTACCGTCGAAGTCGATATGGCGAAGGGATTCACAATCGAAAACAATACCAATGCTGAGTTCGGCAAAGTAAATCTCCAACCCGACCGCGGAGCAGAGCTGAAAAAGATTGAATAGCGGCAATGGAATTGCCTCAATGGCGCCCGGGACTTGCCGTCTGGCCTCACAGCTTTTATATTTACGCCTGACTAGTAAACATTTCCATGAAAAACAGCCTCCTGTCCGCAATTCTTGTCATTATTTTCGCCCGCGC
>CAMLNK010000800.1 GCA_946481035.1 uncultured Dyadobacter sp.
CGCTTGAAAAGGCATTGCAGGAATGCGACGCACTGATTTTTAACCAGCAGGTGACGGGAAGCATTACCAATGCCTCATTCATCGATGAGGTCAATGCGCTCTTCAATAAATACCCCGATAAAATAGTAATGCTGGATTCAAGGCATTTCAACGACAGCTTCCGGAATACTTACCTTAAATGTAACGACCGCGAGATCGCTTCACTGAATGGGCTGGACGTAACGCCGGGCGAAAATGTACCGGTAAGCGACGTAAAAGGCTATGGCGCCGAAGTGTTCGGGCGTTACCACAAGCCTGTGTTCGTCACCTGCGGCGAGCGCGGCATTATCGCATTCGACGAAGCCGGTTACCACGAGGTGCCGGGCATTCAGCTGAAAGGCAAGCTCGATACCGTCGGCGCGGGTGATACCGCTATCAGCGCCATTACGCTTTGCCTGGCGGCCGGGCTGTCCCCTGCCGAGGCTGCGTTGTTCGGCAACTTTGCGGCGGCGGTCACCGTGCAGAAGCTATTTACAACCGGAACCGCAACCGGCGAGGAGATCGCCGTCGTTGCCAAAGACCCGGATTACATTTACAACGCCGACCTCGCTGAGAACCAGCGCGCGGCTACCTACTATCCCGAAACGGAATTCGAAATATGCGTTCCGGAGATCCTCGACAAGTTGGGGCATATACGCTATGCCGTTTTCGACCACGACGGCACGATCAGTTCGCTCCGGCAGGGATGGGAAGAGATTATGGAGCCTGTGATGATGAAATCCATTCTGGGCGCGCAATATGATACGATCGACGCCGGAACATTCCATAAAGTGCAGGAAGAATGCAAGGCATTCATCCACAAAACCACCGGTATTCAGACCATTTATCAAATGGAAGGGCTGGTAAACCTCGTGCGCGAGTTCGGCTTTGTGCCCGAAGATCAGATCCTCGACAAGTTCCAGTACAAGGAGATTTACAACGACGGCCTGATGGAAATGGTGAACAAGCGCATGGATAAGCTTGCCAAAGGAGAACTCGGCCAGGAAGATTATACATTGAAAGGCGCCGTTGAATTCCTGAAACAACTTAAAGAGCGCGGTGTAACGATGTACCTCGCGAGTGGTACCGATGCCGACGACGTGAGAAACGAGGCCGAAATGCTCGGTTACGCCGATTTGTTCGACGGCGGTATCTACGGTGCATTGCGCGACTACACCAAGTTTTCGAAGAAAATGGTGATCGAAAAGATCATCCGCGACAATAACCTGCAAGGCAAAGAGCTGGCGGTATTTGGCGACGGGCCCGACGAAATCCGTGAAGGCCGGCGCGCGGGCGGTATTTCGGTGGGCATTACGAGCAACGAAGTGCAGCGTTTCGGGCATAACCCGGCCAAGCGCCCACGCCTCGTACGCGCGGGGGCACAACTGCTGATCCCGGATTTTTCACAACATAAAAAACTGATCAGTCTGCTGTTTCAGGAGAGCGAAAATTACGCGGAGGCCTGATGCGACGTTTCGGAAAACAATTGATTGTCTGGCTGCTTTGCGGTTTCACGCCGTTGCTCTGGTGTTGCCGGAATGATAAAACAGTCGATAACGAGCCGCCCTTTTACCAGGATGAGACGTTTGCGCAGGAATATCACGAGGCCTATCCGATGGAGGGCAACGACGTAAGGGCTATCCTTCCCGACCGCGCCGGCAATGTATGGGCAGCCACGGCAAAAGGTGTTTTTCGTAAAATGAAAGATTCCGCGAACTGGGTGCCTATGCTCGCCGGTGAAGATAATGGGCCTTCATTCGCTTTGGCGCAGGATGAGTCCGGTATTATCTGGCTGGGCAATTGGAATGGGCTATACCAATACCGAAACGGCTCCATTGCAAAAGTGAATGGACCTGTTGGGCCAATTTCTGCGATTTGCACAAATGCGGGCATAGTATACGCAATTGGCCCGAATGGTTTCTGGACAGGTAATGCGAATGCTTTTACATTACAAAAAGCAGCCATAGCAAAGTCAGTCAGAGATGTGATCAGCGACGGAAAAGACGGTTTGTGGATAGCCTCCGATGTGGGACTCTACCATTGGACGCCCACGCGTTTGGAACACACCTATAAAACCGACGCATTGATAGCTGCTTATACCAAAGGCCTGGCGTACAATCATGGCGGGAAGCTTTGGATCGGTGGCTTGGGCGGGATTACTATCCAAAATAATGGTCAAAAAGAATCCGAATTGAGGACTGCGGACGGCATTCCCTCGACTTATGTGACGGCTGTCCGTCTCGCACCCGATAGTTCAATGTGGGTTGGTACACAAATGGGCGTGGTACGCTTTTGGAAAGACGGCAGCCGTTCGCTGCTGTTTTCGAGAAGGTGGCTGCTGGATGATCAGGTCAATGACATTGAATTTGACCGTGAAGGCAATGCCTGGATCGCGACGCCGCAAGGCGTGAGCGCTATCAAAAAGCGGAGTATGACGCTCGCTTCGAAAAGTGCATTCTTTTACGATGTATTAATGAAAAGGCATATCCGGGCGCCGTGGATAGCCGGACAGGCACATTTGCGCATTCCGGGTGATACCGCGAGCTGGGAGCCTGAGGACGATGATAATGACGGCGAATATACCGGCAACTATCTGGTGATGGAGAGCTTCCGGTACGCCGCTACGAAAGATCCGGTTGCCAGGGAGAATGCAAAAAAGGCTTTCGGCTTCCTGAAATTGTTGCAGGAAGTGACCGGCAGCAACGGCTTCTTCGCACGCACGATCATACCCGCGACGTGGACGCGCATGCACGATGGCAACCGTACGTACACGGAACGCGAGCGCGCGGACGAGCTGGTGAAGGAACCACGTTTCAAACCGGTAGAAACGCGCTGGCGTTTGTCGGGCGACAAAAAGTGGCTTTGGAAAGGCGATACGAGCAGCGATGAAATGTGCGGCCACATGTTTGGCTATTACTACTATTATACGCTTGTAGCTAATGCGGAAGAAAAGAAGGTAATCGCCGCGCATGTGGGTAAAATCGTGGATTACCTCATGCAACACAACCTCAATTTCGCCGATGTGGACGGTAAGCCAACGCGCTGGTCGGTATGGTCGCCGGATCAGCTGAACCGCGACCCGGAATGGCGTCCCGACCGCAACCAGAACTCGATGGAAATGCTTGCGTTCCTGAAACTGGCGCACTTCATGACCAGTAATGCCAAATACCAGAACGAGTACATCCGACTGATCGAAAAGGAGCATTACCTCGACAATATGAAAGAGGTAACCAAGCAAAATCCGGCCTGGTTCATCTATTTCGATGTGGTATTGCAAGCATACCTCTAC
>CAMLNK010000801.1 GCA_946481035.1 uncultured Dyadobacter sp.
GATTTGGTTTGGAATACCCTTTTTGTTGAATAAATATCTTCCTTCGCCGCTATTTGGGTCCACCTCCCTGTCCGCCTTGCTGGCCCTGACTAGTAGCCGGTCGCTCCGGACGCGGCAGGTTGACGGGCTCCACGCGCGCATTGAGCGTGTACACGATGTTACCGCCGCGGATCGTCGCTTCGGTTTCGATGCGTTTTTTGCCGGTGATCTTGCCGTCGCGGGCATAGTAGCCGAAGTTGCCGTCGCGCAGATTCAGTATGGCAATGTCCGCTGGTGAGCCTACGGAGAGGTTACCGAGTTCTTCGCGGTGAATTTCCTGCGCGGGGTTCCAGGTGCTGGCTTTGATCACGCTTTTGAAATCCATCCCCATGGCCATGAACATCGACATAATGTTGTTCATATCTTTCATAGCAGAGTTCATACTGCTGGTGTGCAGGTCAGTACTGATGGAATTGGGATAAAAGCCCTGTTTGATGGCCGGCTGTCCCTGCGAAAACAGGAAGCTGGCTCCGCCGAAGCCCACGTCGAATACTACCCCGCGTTTTTGCGCCTCTATCGCATAAGGTTTCACTTTATTGGTCGAAACGTCCACGATAGACTCGCGGCCGCGACCGCTGTTATTGCTGTTGCCGCCGAAGCAGTGGGTGTAAATGTCGCCTTTGCGGAATTTTTTCAAATA
Organism: uncultured Dyadobacter sp.; assembly: GCA_946481035.1. The sequence continues at coordinate 680 of CAMLNK010000801.1, forward strand.
CAATTCTTCCAATGGCAATACGGGGTTAGCGCTGCCGAAATCGACCATAATAGGGATGTTGGCAAGCGTTCCGGCTTCCAGCGCGCGGTCGGTGGGTGTCCAGTCGTGGCCTACGAAATGCGCCAGCTTTACGCCCACGACATCATTGGGATACTTTTTCGCCATTTCCGCCGTGGCTTTTGCATCCATTTCGTCGAGGCTGTTCTCAAATTTTCCGCCTGCCATTCCCTCACCCACAATATTGAGGAACGCGAGCACACGCGTTTTGGAAAGGTCGATGGTTTGCTTTTTGAATGTTTCAAACGTCTTCCAGCCCGAGCTTCCGGCGTCTACCACCGTGGTAACGCCGGAGCGGAACGTGAAACCGTCGGCGGGCAGGCCGTTCGGCCCATTGCGGTAAGTGCCTTTGAGATCGGTACCCCAGAAAAAGTGTACGTGAATGTCGATCAGCCCGGGCGTAACGTAGAGTCCCTTGGCATCTACGACCTGCGTGGCAAGAGCCGGATCGATGTTTTTGGCAACGAGGGCAATTTTGCCATCCTCACCGCCAGGCGTGCCTTCCACTGCCACGTCCATCACCGCATCGATGTTGTTTTTAGGATCGATCACATGTCCGCCTTTGATCACGATGCTGTACTTTTTGTCCTGCGACCAGGCCGGTTGGCACAAGATACAAAGCACCGCCAGGGCTGAAAGGGAGAAAGCTCTCATAATGTTAAGGGTTTAGGATAGATAAATGCTTCTGTACAATGTGGTTGTAGGCAGGCTGCATATATGATGAAGACAAATATTTAATGTAAAACCCCTCATCAGTGGCCTGTAAATATTTTTAGCACTCCAAACACCCTGTTAAAAGCACCTGTGGCGCCGCTTTTACGCTGGTAACCAGCTCCAAACGCGCTATTTTTTTACCGTCGGGCGACAGATTGCCGGTGATGTAAAAAGATTGCCCGTTCCACGCAACGGCCGCGATTTTTCGAGCGTAAAATGTTGCAACGAACCTCGGACGCTTATGCAGCACTTTTTACGTTTTACCATCATTTTCTGCCTTTTTCTTCACGCGGCCCAGGCCCAGGTCGATTGCAGCAATGTGGGCTTCGAGCAGGGGAATTCCAATGGCTGGGTGCTCAGTTACGGAGCCGTTACCGATGCAAATCAGCAGACGGTTTTTCAGGCTGAGCAGAACGGCACGCAGAACAACGAGCATTATATTACCAGCATTTCCGACGGCAACGACCCGAAAATACCGTCGATCCCGATGGTGGCGCCGGGCAGTACGCATTCCATCCGGATCGGAAATGTGAACGAGGGCGGGCATTTCAGCCGCATTCACACCGATTACACCGTTACGGCCGATAATACCCTTTTTCAATACAAATTCGCCGTTATTTTGCAGAATACCGGTGTCGACGGCCGGGCCAATCACGAACCTTATCAGAAGCCGGGCTTCAATATCCTGATATTCGACAGCAATGGCGAGGAATTGCCTTGCAGCAGTTACGACATTCAGTTGGAAGGTTCTAATACCGTGGAGGGTTTCCAGGCTTCCGGGGACATTCAGTACCGCAACTGGACGGTAGGGGCGATCGACCTGCGGAATTTTGTAGGGAAAAAACTCACGATCGTCGTGACCGCCCACGGGTGTACGCGTATGAGGCATTTTGGCTACGCCTATTTTGATGCGGAATGCCTTAAATCGGAGATTAAGCAGGTGGCGGATTGCCCCGATGCGGACGGGTACATTACGCTGGCGGCGCCGGAGGGCTTTGCGAAGTATATTTGGAACAATGGTGAAACCACGCAGCAAATCCGAGTGAAGGCCAATGTAGGCGATAAATTTCACGTAGAAATGGTGCCGCGCGGCAGCCTGGACGAGTCGTGCGCGCTAGGGCTGGATTTTACAGTCGGTTTTAAAAAGAAAACGGCCGTTCTGGCACAAGCCATCTGTGACGGCGATGTATTTGCATTGGGCGATACTTTGCTGAGAACGAGCGGAATTTATGTCCGGAATGTGAGTAAAAGCAATGTGTGCGATAGTACCGTGACGTTGACGCTCACTGTGAACCCGGTTGGAAAATTTACCCAAAACCTGCGCATTTGTGAAGGTGAAAGCGTGCACGTGGGCGATAGTACCTACTCGCAGGCCGGTACCTACATCCAGAACATACCGCAGGCAACCGGTTGCGACAGCGTGGTGACGACCGTTCTGGAAGTGGTCAGGATAGATTTATCGGTCACGCCGATGCTTTCGATCACCCAGGGCGACAGTGTGCACGTGGAACCGCTCGTTGAGCCTTCGGGAAATTATATTTATCATTGGGACCAGCCGGGTTTGTCCTGCACCGATTGCCCCGATCCCTGGGCATCGCCGCTGCACTCTACATTATATCAGCTGGATGTGTCGGATGCCGATAAAGTTTGCGCCAGGCAGGCGCGTGTGCAGGTGTACGTGAAGCCCTGCGGCATCGAAATACCCGATGCGTTTTCTCCGAATAATGATCAGTTGAACGAAGTGTTTTATGTGTATGGCAATACATGTGTAAAACAGGTGCGGGAAATGTACATTTATAACCGCTGGGGCGAAGTGATTTACCAAAAATCCAATTTTGCTGCCTCGGACCCAAC
>CAMLNK010000802.1 GCA_946481035.1 uncultured Dyadobacter sp.
AGGAACCGCGGGAATACTGCATTCGAAAAAGTAAAGATTGTCACACCATCGTGCATGTAGTAGCCGTTCATATTCGCCAGGCTCTTGTTTGCAAAATGAAGGACGACATAAGGTAGTACCAGTCGGATTGTGACCAGGGCGATCACTATCCCGATCAGGATTATGGCGGCACGTCTTCTTTTTGAATGGGCGCGTGTGGTGGTCATTTCAGGGTTAATTGCGTTGGTATCAGGTTGATTTTATGCCGCTTATTGAAACAATCGTACCAAAGCATATGCGCGCTTTCGCTGGTTTTGTGATTTTGCGGAAAAAAATCCAAACTTTTGTCCAGTACCTTGCCGACCGTTCGTCAACAGGCTTTTAAACTTAAACCTTGTATTAAAATGAAAGACTTCATGTTTGTTTTCAGAAATGATCCTGCGGTAATGGCTGACATGTCGCCGGAAGTTTTGCAAACCAGTATGCAAAAATGGATGGACTGGATAGGTGGAATCGCCGCGGAGGGCAAACTTTTGGATCGCGGGAGCCGACTGGCCGATGAGGGTAATGTGGTAAGGCCGGCCAAGCTTGTTACAGATGGTCCTTACATCGAAACCAAGGAAACCATAGGAGGTTTCATTATGGTGCAGACGGAGTCATTGGACGAGGCGACAGAAATAGCGAAAGGTTGTCCTATCCTCGCAGCGGGCGGTAATGTCGAAGTAAGACCGATCATCAGAATGTAGTTCTTGTGACAACATTTTTGAAAAAAATCCAAACTTTTGTCCAGTCTTATGCCGACTGTTCGTCAACAGGCTGTAAAACTTAAAACTTATATCACAATGAAAGATTTCATGTTTGTTTTCAGAAATGATCCTGCCACTCTGGCCGACCGCTCACCCGAGGAAATGCAGTCCAGCATGCAAAAATGGATGGACTGGATAGGAGGTATCGCAGCCCAGGGCAAGCTGATCGACCGCGGCAACCGGCTGAACCCGGTGGGCAAGGTGATTAAGCCATCACTGGTGGTTACCGATGGCCCGTACATCGAAACGAAGGAATCGGTGGGCGGCTACACAATGGTGCGGGCCGAGTCGTTGGACGAAGCTGCCGAAATGGCCAAAGGCTGCCCAATCCTTCTTTTCGGCGGCAATGTAGAAGTGAGAGAAATAGTCCGGATGTAATCGGTGACATGAAAGTTCCCCAAGCCTTTGTAACCAGCAAAGGCTTTTTTAATTTGAAGCCATGGAAAACCAGGAATTGATACCCCATTTGTTCAGAACTGAGTACCGGAAAATCACCGCCGTCCTTAGCAAGACTTTCGGTCTGGAACATATAGAAATTGCCCAGGACATTGCAAGCGACACTTTTTTGCTCGCGTCGGAAATGTGGGGGATCAAAGGGGTACCCGACAACCCGGTAGCGTGGCTGTACACCGTCGCCCGCAACAAAACGCTCGATTACCTGCGCCGCGACAAGCTGTTTAAGGAAAAGGTCAGTGGCCAGGTAATCAGGGATAGCCGGGAAAGCGATGAGATCGAAATCGATTTATCGACCCAAAACATTACCGACAGCCAGTTACAGATGATGTTCGCCATTTGCCATCCGTCGCTGCCGGTAGAATCGCAGATCGGCCTGGCGTTGAATGTGCTGTGCGGATTCGGGATCAGCGAGATCGCCAGCGCATTTCTTACCAACAAGGAGACAATCAATAAACGGCTTTACCGCGCCCGCGAAAAGCTGCGTACCGAGCAGGTAAAAATGGAATTTCCCGGCGAAAATGATATTGAATCGCGGTTAGATGCGGTTTTGAAAACCCTGTACCTGCTTTTCAACGAAGGTTTTTATTCGGCCGGAAAGGACGTTACGTTGCGAAAGGATGTTTGCATCGAAGCCATGTGGCTTACCAAAATGCTCATTGAAAACCCAGGCACCGACAGACCGCCCGTGAATGCATTGCTTGCGCTGATGTGCTTTCATGCCTCACGTTTCGAAGCCCGGACCAACCCGCAGGGCGAAACCGTGCTGTACCAGGACCAGGACGACAGCCTCTGGGACTCGGCGCTTATCACTCGCGGCGAGTACTATCTTAACCGGGCGTCCGTAGGCCGGCAGCTATCCCGGTATCACCTCGAAGCCGCGATCGGCTACTGGCACACCATCAAAGCCGATACGCCCGAAAAATGGGAGCACATTTTGCAATACTACAACGAGTTGCTCATCCTCGAATATTCGCCCATCGCCGCCCTGAACCGCACCTACGCCCTGGCCAAAGCCCGCTCCAAACCCGAAGCCATCCGTGAAGCCGAGAAGCTCAACCTGGCAGAGAACCATTTGTACCACTCGCTGCTGGGAGAGTTGTATCTGGGTATTGATGATGCGAAGGCGCTGGAATGTTTCAATGCATCGCTGGCACTGGCCAAGTCGCGGGCGGATAAGCAGTTGCTGGTGGAGAAGATACGGAAGGTAAGCGAGGTCGCATGATACCTTCGTTTTGCCGTTTGATTTTTATATACAACAATTGGGTGGTTTAGGTATGCTGTTGGGAAAGTTGGCATTTCTAATCCATCTAAAATTTAGGTATATTTCCTCTATAAATAGTTTTGCACAACAAATCCTGGCCCAGTTGTAAACTGGATTAAATATTAATTTCCTCTACGAGCTGTAAGCTCAAACGCAATTTCTTGCCGGGCTGGCAGTATATGTCAGTTTGAACGACGGGGTTTTACCACCACAAATATAAGGACCTTGCTGCCGGCCGGTTTAAGGCCTTATGCAGCGTTGGCTATATAGGGTTGTTTCTTTTCCAGGATATGCCATATAATAACCAGTATCTTTCTGGCATTGGCAATAAGTGCTTTATTATGGTTCATCCGTTTTTTGAGATTGTTGTAGCGGAGCCGGAATCTGGATAACTGTGTACGGCATGCGCCCCAGGCACATTGCACCAGCATTACCCTGAGATATTTGTTGCCATGCAGCGTCTTTCTGCCTTTGATCTTGCCCGCACTTTCGTCGTTACGCGGTCTAAGTCCAGCCCAGCCCACCAGGGCCGAAGCCGTCAGAAAGGCTTTCATGTCCACACCTATCTCGGCAATGATACTAGCGGCGCTGTGTTCTTTGATACCGGGAATGGTTTGCAACAGTTCCAGTTGCTGTTGATGGAATTCTCGGCACAGTTCCAATAGTTGGTGCTTGCAAATGGCCAGCTGACCTTCAAAAAGAGCGACCTCTTCAAGGCTCATCGAGAGCATTTGTATATCGACCGGGGAAACAATGCCTATTAATGCGTCACGGATACAAGCAGATCGGAAGAGCACACGTC
>CAMLNK010000803.1 GCA_946481035.1 uncultured Dyadobacter sp.
GTGCATTTCGTCGGGATTGCGGATTACGTCGCTGGCCTGGTCTTCGAGAAAAGTTACGCGGGAATCGGCAAACTGAGCGGCCTGGAATGAGGCGTTCAACAACGTGGGGGCATTCCGGCTGATCCGCGCGCCATTGAAACCGACGGCAAAGCTCTTTGGCTCGCCATCGGTAAAAGCTTTGTCGGGCTGGTGGCAAGTAGCGCATGTGCGGCCCGAATTATTGGACAATACCGGGCTGAAAAACAGCATTTTACCCAATGCTACACGCTGGGCGGTCATCGTTTGTTCTTCAAAGTTGATGAAATAATCAGCATTGAATACGCCCGAATCCGTAAGCGTACGCGCGGAAGCTGATAGCAGTCTTTTTTCCGTAAAAACCGGGATACCCAACGCTTTCTGCGCATCGAGCAGCCGGCTGCTGAGCGGATTGGCATATTGTTTGATAAATTCCAGCCTGTCGAATGCATTGAAATCCGGCGATTTACGAACATAACCGATGGCCGCGTTGAAGGAGCTGTCGAGCTGCCCTGCTAATGCATTGCCGGCATCTTGAAAAGTATAATGTGCCAACTGCTGCCGCATACTTTCGAGCGCCGAGGCTGCTTCCGGCAAAGAATGGAATGCAACGGGCGAGTCGAAGCCGGTAATGCTCATCGACACAATCCTGAAAACTTCCAGCCGCATGGCGTCGAAAATATGGCTGTCGGTCAGCTCATTGGTCTCCGAAATTTTGCGCAGCCGGTTCACATTGGCGCGGAGCACATTGGCTGCATGCAGTATGTCGGGATAAGAGTCCGTCGCTACTTCGGGAAACACCATTTCTTCCAAAACCTGAAAACCCTGCGGCTCATTCACACGCAGGTCGTCGTCCACGTCCGGGATATTGGCCCCGTTGAGGGCGCGGGTGGTTTCGGGGCTGTAATAAGCGGAGATAAATTCCACGCGCTTGTAGGCAATGCGGGCGCGTTTGAAGGATTCCTGAATGGCCTCCGGACGTTTTGCGCGGATATCGGCCTGCAAACGGCTCACGGCGCTGTCCAGGTCCGTGACATTCCGCATGAAAGTATGTTTCACCGATTTCGCAGGTGCCGCCTTCGGGCTCGCCAGTCCGGGGCTCGTCAGCCACCAGATGAGGCAGACGATCAGCGGGATGGCGATGATCAGGAATATGGAAAAGAGCAGCCTCCTGTGGCGGTAAATAAATGAATTGGGGTTACGCTCGAATTTCAGCATGGTGCAGGAGTGGGTATTGATTCAAAAGGAAAACTCCTGGCCCGAAAATTCCGGCCAGGAGTCTGAAAACTATGTAATTAACGAGGCAGACCTTCAATGAGGATCAGCTGGCTGGCCTGGTTCTCCGATTTACGGATCGAGCCGCCATCGACACCCTTGTATTTGTCACCGCGCCATGTGTGCGCCTGAATGCCGAGCATGAATGTATTAGGACGGCCGGTAACATCCGACACGTCGATCATACCGCTACTTTCCCATGAACCGAATGCCGACGGACCGCCCACATTGTATTTGGCCGCATCCGCTTCCGTACGGCGGTGGTCGATTTCGAGCACGGGAGTCAGTTGTTTGGTATTGAGATTGAATTGATACACATAACCATCATGCTTTTCGTCGCCATAACCATTCGGATCTTCCATGATGTAGACATAGTCGAATGTCGCGCAAACGTTATCCGGGTTCTGGAACGTTTTAGCGATGCCGGTACGGTCGTCGCCGTCGAGCAATACTTCCAGTTTGCCCTTGGTGGGATCGTTCGCATCGAGCACCACGCGGTAAATGCGGCCGTATTTCGAACGTGAGTAGTCGGCATTCACACCGGTATCGGCCTGGCCGGTTACCGCGAAAATCACCTCGCGACCTTGCGCGGCTCCTCCTTTACGGTAATCCACGTCTTCCACACGTCCGAATTTGATTGCTTTCAGATCATTCACTTTCCCGTTGATCTGCGCACCGGTCATTGTTTTGTGGTCATCGATTTTGACAAACTCCACATCGTACGTCGAGCCGGGTTTCATATCCATTTCCCGCTGATTGTTATCAGCACGTTTCAGCATAAACAGCGAGCCGTTATCCAGATCACCCACAGTGTTTGACAAATACATAGCCAGCTGGCCGCCATTCGCATCCGAATCGTCGTCACCGATCACGATCACCGTTTTGCCGGGATATGCTGTTTTAGGGAGCGGAACGGCGTTTTCGGCGCTCCAACGGCCGAGACCGGCCACTTCGCGGGAAATATTCGCCTGGCTGACATTCGCATCCACGTTCAACGCGTGTGTGCGGGACTCCTGTCCGCTTTCGCCCGAGGTCAGGAAAACAGGACCGAAACCGTGTTCTGCCGGTGTTACCAATGTCGCCGAGCACAAGCGCCAGGTTCCCCCGTCGGAATTGAGCACATATTCACCTTTTACAGGCTTGAAACCTTTGTCGAGCGTAATGCGCGACACTGCGAAGTTGTCCTCGTTGTTCACCAGGATCGTGTAATTTCCGTCGGCATTTTGGAAAAGGCCCGCGCCGTCCGCCGATCCCCCGAAAACGTAGGCAGGTGATTGTTCGAGCTGGTCGTCGCTGCTCAGGAGTGCATAAAGGTTCACATTATTGGCCGCAACACGTCCGGAAGTAGCGCCGGGGAGCAATTTGGCGAGCACGGGCGTTACCGAGCGGTTTTGCAGGGTAATGTCCGGGCTGTTCGGATCGCGGTGGTCCGTGCACGCACCGAGCGCGAGCAGGCCGGCCAATGCGGTGTAAGTAAATAAAGGCTTCATGGTGAACAGGACTGATTAAGTGAAATAGTAGCACAAAGAACAGCCATTCACTTTTCGCGGAGTTTATGCATTTATTATGAGTTTGTTAAGAAGGGGGGGGCCTGCGGCCCTGACCGCCGACCATGGACCGCCGACCGCCGACAAATGATTGCTTGGTGTAAGATTGTCATTTGTTGTCAGGTGTTGTCAGGTGTTGTCAGGTATTGTCAGGCATTGTCAGCTAATTTGGGTCTATATGGTCTATGGTCCATGGTCAGGCCGTTAGGCCGCATGGTCGGCCATCGGCGGTCGGCCATCGGCGGTCGGCGGTCAGCAGTCAAAAACCCCCGCCCCCAACGTTGCATTCCCCACCGCCACCCCTATCTTTGCGCGCTTACCTTCAATCTTATGCCAAACCTTCAAAAAACACTCATAACAACCCTGATCGCCGGGTCGTTGCTCACTCCTTTCGTATCCCGGGCGCAAAACAAAACATGGAAACCGCCGTTTGTCCAGGCCGAATGGTCGAAAGACTATCGCCCGT
>CAMLNK010000804.1 GCA_946481035.1 uncultured Dyadobacter sp.
TCAGCGGCTGGCCGGCTACTCGAAGGGAATGCGGCAAAAAGTAGGCATCGCCATAGCCGTTGCCAAAAAAGCCAAAGTGCTGCTGCTCGATGAGCCCACCAACGGTCTGGACCCGAAGGCTTCCAATGAATTCTCAGGGATCATTAAAACACTCGCCTCGCAGGGCACCGCTATCCTGATGGCGACTCACGACATTTTCAGGGCCAAAGAAGTGGCGAGTCATATTGGCATCATGAAAGAAGGCACCCTGCAATCGGTGATCGATGCGGCGGCCATTTCGGCCAACGAGCTGGAATCGCTCTACCTGAAAACAGTTTGAAAGAGCTTCACCACTACCATGCCCCCATTTATATGATCAGAATTTTTACCCTGCTGCTTTTATTTGCTGCATTACCCGCAGCCGCGCAACGCATAGCGGGCTCGGTTTCGGACGCGGCCACCGGCTCCGCGATAGCCGGGGCCACGGTTACCCTCATCGGAACAGGCGCCGGAACGGTTACCGATTCTGCCGGGCAATTTTCAATCCAGGGTCGGGGCACCATTCAGGTTAGTTATATGGGTTACAAAACGGCCAGGCTGCAAGCCTCGCCCGACTACATGCGTATCGAATTGCAGTCCGCGGCCAGCCAACTGCAAACCGTAGAGGTGACCGGCCGCGCCGCGAAAGATTACAATAGCGATTATTCTTTCTCGGCCACGCGAGTTTCAGCCCTCAACAAGGACATCCCCCAGTCGATCGCCTCGATTACCAAGGAGCTGATGGCCGACCGGCAGGCATTTCAGCTGGCGGATGCGGTGAAGATAGCCAGCGGCGTGATCCCGTCCAGCTATTACAATCAATATACGATCCGCGGCATCAGCCAGAATGAGGAAGGGCAGATCGTGAACGGGATGCGGACGCGGCAATACTATTTTCTGCAACCATTGACAACCAATATCGAGCGCGTGGAGGTGATCAAAGGGCCTGCAAGCGCTACCTTTTCATCGGTTGATCCCGGCGGGAGCACTAATCTTGTTACCAAAAAGCCATTGGCTAATGAGCGCGGGGAAGTCGGGATGAGCGCAGGCAGTTTCAGTACGTTTCGCGGCACGCTGGATTTCACAGGTCCGCTGAATGAATCGAAAACGCTGCTTTACCGTCTGAACGGCGCCTTTCAGCAGGCACGTTCGTTCCGGGATATGGTCGGAAGCAAAGCCCTGCTCGTGTCGCCGTCGATCAGTTACATTCCCAATGAGAAAACGGCGCTGAATGCGGAGCTGATTTACAGCAACATGAACGGAACGCTCGACCGGGGCCAACCCATTTTCGGAGCGATCGCGGGAAAAACCGGGCTTAACACCACGCCAATAGCGCTGAACCTGGGCGCTCCCAATGATTTCTTCCATTCCAAAGAGGTAATCATCACAGGCAGCCTGGCCCATAAGTTGACTTCGCAGATCGGCTTCAATGCCTCGTACATGAAACAATCCTGGACCGAAGATTTGCAGGAGCACCGCACCACCAACGCGTTCGCACCCGATATCGATAACCAGCCGGTAACCAGCCTTGCCGCAATGCAATTTGTGCAGCGCCAGCAGTACTGGAACACCGACAATGTAAATGCATACTTCAATTTTAATTTCAACACCGGTAAAATGGCTCACAAGCTGCTCGCAGGCTACGACCTGGGTAGCTGGCGCAAGCTGAAAGGAGGCGGACAAAATGCGGCCCGGGGCTTTTTGCTGAAAGACGGGACCGTGGCGTCCTCCTTTGTACCGGCCAACGCGGCCAGCTACCAGACGATCACCGTCAACGGCAGAACACTCCCCAAACCAAACGTGAACCATTTCGACTTGCAAAACCCGGTGTATACCATCCGTAATGCGGAAGATTATAACCTGAACGTCCGTACCGCGCTACCTTCCGCATTAACCACCACCCATGCGATCTACATTCAGGAGCAAATACAGGTCAGCAAACTGACGGTGTTGCTTAGCCTGCGCCACGAATGGTTTGAGGATATTACCAATTACAAAGCACCTAACACACTTACCGCGCACCAAACCGCAGTACTGCCAAGGTTGGGGCTGACCTACGCTATTAATAAGGCGTTGAACGTGTACGGTACGTATCTCGAAGGCTTTCAGCCTCAGTCGAATACCGTCACGCTCATGCCCCAAACCGGCACGCTGCCCGCCGGAAGCCAGTTCGATCCGCTGCGAAGCAACCTGAAAGAGCTCGGACTGAAAGCAGACTTGCCCGGTAACCGGCTGAGGATAAACCTTGCATTGTATGAAATCATCCAGAAAAACATTTTGATGAACGCCAACGATCCGGCAAACCCCGACCGTCTTGTAACCCGGGGGGCAGAGCGCAGCCGGGGAATTGAATGGGACCTCGCGGGATACATCACGCCCGAATGGCAGGTTAATGCCTCATACAGTTTTATCGACGCGGTGATCACCCGCGACCAGGACAAGAGCCTGATCGGCGCCAGAAAACAGAACACGCCCCGGCATAGTGCCAATTTGTGGACGAGGTATAATTTCACGGGCAGCTCCGCATTGAAAGGACTTGGAATCGGACTGGGTGTGCAGCATCAGGGCAACAAGGTACCCTGGTTTACCCGCGCATTCATCGTGCCGGTATTTACGGTCTTTGATGCTGCGCTATATTACACGCCGGCCAGAAGTAATGTTCAGCTGGCCCTGAATGCGGGAAATTTGCTGAACAGGACCTATTGGCTGGGCGCGCAAAATTACTTTCGCCTGTTTCCGGGAGCGCCCAGGAATGCGACGCTTACGATCACATTCCGCTTTTGATTTTAAATGATTAATTGTCACTTGCCCCTGTACAAAGAAATAATCTTACAGAAGTCAATCTGCGACTGAATCGGTTCGTCAGCAGCGCCTTATTACCCAATCTGCCTTTCATAATCAGCCCTTCTACTAAGTAAAGAGATATTGCTGCGCAAATAACGGAAATCAAGGAAACACAGAGGCAAGCATTACCAGAATAAACTTTCAACAAGGTTGCCCTTACCGCCACTAACCCTATGACCTATTTTTAAGATTCCTGTCAAAATCTGATAAATCTGTGACAGGAAGCTCATAATTGCTCAGGCATCTTCAGCCATATCTACGTCCCTGCCATGCTGCCTTAAGCCCAGTCACTTTCGTCCAGCATAAAAATATGGTCCAGACTAACCTCAAAGACCGAGGCTATTTTAAGCGCGAGCAATGTAGAAGGCACATATTTCCCGATTTCAATCGAATTAATGGTTTGCCGGGAAACCCCGACCCTGGCTGCCAGTTCGGCCTGG
>CAMLNK010000805.1 GCA_946481035.1 uncultured Dyadobacter sp.
AATTTACTACCATCCCGTAAAGGCATTGCTCGACGAATTTATCGCCACGCATTAAGCCGCACCGCTAAATAAGAAGCTGATTTACAAATCGCTACGAGTGACCGGGTGTGACTAATTTCGCGGCATGAAAACAATCACATTCGCAAGCTGGTGCCTTCTGGGCCTCTATACCGCCATCCTACTCGGACTCATTTTGTTCTCCCGGTCGGGCTCTTCCAACGACCGCATGGCCGGGGGCTTCTTAATGATGCTTTTTGTCCCGCTCATCATTCTGGCGGGTATTAACCTGCTTCCCTACAAGTTCACGCACATATTGGTGCTCGTCGTTTGCCTTTTTCCGGCGGTTGGGGGCGTGCTGATGCTCATCGCCTCCCCCATCGTAAAAAGCGTGCGGGAGCGGATCTGGGCAAACGAGGACGCTGCGCGGGCCAACGGCTCTTACTATTTCAAAGACCCGCAGCGACGGGAACTGGCCGCGGATATTGCGTCTTTCAACATCGAAAGGCTTCGGGCAGACCTGCAACAACCTGTACCCGAACTCAACAATGCCGGTCTCGAACAGATCACCTTGTTTGATTTTGCAGCCAAACAATGCTTAAAAACCGACCCTGCCAAAGCCATTGCCTGTTTTGATATATTGCTCAAAAACGGTGCGAAGATCGACAATGGTGATCCTGCGCATACTCCTACTCACTTCCAGGTACTCGAATACGATCCGAGCGTGCTGAAATGGTTTCTCGAAAACGGTGCTGATGCCAATGCACACACCGCCGCTGGACAATACGGCATTTACGAGCCAATCCTGAACGCGGCAGTGTCCAGCGGCGGGACGAAAACTCCCCTTGCTGTAAAAATGGAAAAGGTCCGCCTCCTGCTCGACCATGGGGCAAATCCGGACGGCGACACACCCAAACCAGGCGAGACGGTTGTCGCCATCGTACCCCTGGCGAATGCGGCAAGCCGGGAGAACTGGGCATTGTGCCACATGTTGATGGATCGCGGCGCCAATATTCATCTGGAACCACTAGGCGGATCGACGATCACTGAAACGGTCGAAGAAAGACTGAAATACTACCGGTCTTGGAATAAAGTCCCTTCCGAAGAGCTGATTCTCCTCGCCAAACGCCTCAATGTGCCCGTAACGTCAGATACGACACAATGAATGCGATGATTGCCGCAACAGGCCCTAAAACAAATGCGGCCGTCATGCTGGCTTCCATCGACTTGTCATGGGTGTTGGAAGATAATTTTGTGATCAGGTAATAACCGCCCACCGCCGCAATCAGATAAGCCGCCACGGCAATCAGCAGGGATAGAAAGAAAATTTTCATGAGGAGCAAGTTTAGGTTATCCGGAACCCGGCACCTAAATTTACTAATCCACCCGCTATCCGCACTGAAAACATGGTACAACCGGACGACTTTTTATTTGCCGATGTTGAAAAGGTAAACCAGATACCTATTGTAAGGACCGTGTTGGAAGTGATCTGTCGCTCAACGGGTATGGGTTTTGCCGCCGTGGCGCGTGTGACCGAGGACCGCTGGGTGGCGTGCAGCGTGCAGGACGAGATAGGGTTTGGCCTCAAAACCGGCGAAGAACTCGAAATCGGAACGACGATCTGCAACGATATCCGCGACAGCGGGAAAGCCGTGGTGATCGACCATGTGGATGAAAATGAATTTTACAGCGGGCATCCCACGCCCAGGATCTATGGTTTCAAAAGCTATATTTCGCTGCCCATTATATTAAAAAGCGGAGCGTTTTTCGGGACGCTGTTTGCCATCGACCCCAAGCCCAACCAATTACAGAACCCGCGCGTGGTCGGGATGTTCCACCTTTTCGCCGAGCTGCTGGCCTTCCACCTCGACAGCCTCTCGCTCATGGAGCGCACGCGTACGGCCATGGACGACCTGGCCGCCCAACTGCTTGTTTCGAACGAGGAAAACAGACAGTACCGGCACATTTCAAGCCATAATTTACAGGAACCACTCCGCAAGCTCCGCGTTTTCAGTGATATGCTCGTGAACGCTACCGATCGTTGCGAAACCGAAAAAGTCAAAGAACTGGCCATCAATATCCGCAGCAGTGCACAGCAGTTTTCGATGATGATCAAAGACTTGTCCGACTTCTCGGCACAGAGTAACAGCAATGCATTTATCGATGTACCGCTGGACAACGTGTTGGCCGACGTTACCACACAGCTCATGTCGCAGATCGAACGGCGGAATATTATCGTAGAAACCGACCGGCTGCCGTCGGTAAGGGCCATCCCCGAACAAATGGAACAGCTTTTTTTCCAACTCCTCGACAATGCGGTCAAGTTTGCAGGCCATGAAAATCCACCTCGTATCCGGATTTCGAGCCGCGAACTGGCACTGCACGAAATAGATGATCTGCTGCCCGAACCGCTTCAAATGGCCTACGCCGAGATCAGGGTGGAAGACAACGGTATCGGGATCGGCGACTCCCAGCTCGAAAAAGTGTTCGATATATTTGCCCGCCTTCCCACCGGCTCATTCAAGCAAGGCGAAGGCGTAGGACTTGCCTATTGCCGCAAAATCGTGCGGAACCACAAGGGGATTATCAAGGCGGAGGCCAACCCCGGAAAGGGCACGGCTTTTGTGATCACCCTCCCATTGTCTTAATTAAAAATTTAGCAGCTATGAGAATCGCAACTTATAACGTCAATGGTGTAAATGGCCGACTTCCTGTGTTGCTTCGCTGGCTGGGGGAAACCGCCCCGGATATCGTTTGTTTGCAGGAGTTGAAGGCGCCCCAGGAGAAATTCCCCGAGCAGGCCATTCTGGATGCCGGGTATAAAGCCATCTGGCACGGGCAAAAGAGCTGGAACGGCGTGGCCATCCTCTCGCGCGGCGAGCTTCCCCGCGAAATCCGCCGCATTCTGCCCGGCGACCCGGAAGATGCCCACAGCCGTTATATCGAAGTCGAAATCGGAGGGCTGACTATCGGCGGGCTGTACTTACCGAATGGTAACCCGGCGCCGGGGCCCAAGTTCGACTACAAGCTCCGCTGGTTTGATCGCCTCATTACGCATTCGCAAGAGCTGCTGGCCGCAGGCAAGCCTGTACTGCTGACCGGCGATTTCAATGTGATGCCTACCGAGCTGGATGTTTATAAGCCCGAAAGCTGGGTCGACGACGCGCTTTTCCGACCTGAAACCCGCGCCGCGTTTGCCAAACTCACCGCTCTGGGCTGGACGGATGCCATCCGGACCTTGTATCCCAATGAAAAGATTTACACTTTCTGGGACTATTTCCGCAATGCATTCGCCCGCAATGC
>CAMLNK010000806.1 GCA_946481035.1 uncultured Dyadobacter sp.
CTAAGTTTTTAGTAATACAACTAAAATATTAAATTATTTACTAAAAAATTAGTTCAACTATTTAAACCAATGATAGTACCATGCTTTACAACGCTTCGACCGCCAGAAACGTCCTGACCTTAAACAAACGATATGATGAACCGACTGATACTACTTCTAGCACTTGCTTTCGCATTTGCACAATGCAAACACGATAAAGACCCCAAACCTTCGCCGGAGATTTCCGGCATCGTCGGCGAATGGCACCTGGTTGAAACGCGGTATGCTTCCGGCGATTCCATTATTGTTAAAAATATGACCAACGAGCCGCAAAAGGCGTTTTCGATACGGTTCGACGGCGTTATGCTGTACGATGGCTATGCGTCTTGCTGCGCGGCCTCCGAGTATGTCGTCAACGGAAAACCATTTGAAGTAAAGCCTCTGAAAGATATTTCCTACGATCTGGACTGCGGCCTGGTCAATTGCTGGGCCTGCACGAAGTTGACCATCACCCAATCGGGCGACGATATGACCATCGAATCGTGCCAGGGGCGAACCAGCAAGTATGTGAGAAAAAAATAGCGGCGGGCAAGGCGTATAACATACACGGTTATGCGCCCGACTCCTTTTAGAGCCCCCTGCTGCGCCACCGCTCCAACCGCTTACTAATATCTCCCCAACCCACTCACTTCCAGTACAATATTTTCTATATTTGTTTATACCGCACCTCGCGGCTTAGTTTCCTAAACATGATCGATGACGCAACCTTCTACACCTATGAAGCACGGCCATTGTTACCTCGCACTCATTGTAATCCTTTCGGCCTGCTTCAAAAAGAAGGAGGAAAAGGAAAAGCCGGCATCCGACACCACCGCGCGGATCACGGTTTGCTACAATCCCCAAACCACCGACGCCGAGTGGTATAAGTCCGGAAAAAAGGCGCCTTTGCTCGACGGCTTACAGGGCGTCGATTTCAAAATTACAACTTCCAAACCGGAGGTTCAGGCCTATTTCAACCAGGGGTTAATGCTCTCCTACGGCTTCAACCACGCCGAAGCCGCGCGGTCGTTTTACCAGGCCACCCGGCTCGATTCGACCTGCGCGATGGCCTACTGGGGTTATGCTTACGTGCTCGGGCCCAACTACAATGCCGGAATGGAACCAGACAACTTCCAGCGCGCCTGGGAAGCCATCGCCAAGGCACAGCGCCTGGCCGCCAACTGCACCCCGAAAGAAAAGGCGCTCATCGGCGCATTGGCCACCCGATACGCCGAAGTACCGCCTGCCGACAGGGCACCGCTGGACATAGCCTTTGCCGCCGCTATGAAAAAGGTGTACACGCAATTCCCGACCGATCCCGACATCGGGGCCTTGTACGCCGAGGCGCAGATGGACCTGCATCCCTGGGATTTGTATGAGAAAAAAACGAAAGCGCCCAAATCCTGGACGCCCGGGCTGGTCGCCGTCCTGGAAGGCCTGCTGAAAAAGAACCCGCAGCACCCGGGCGCGCATCACCTGTACATACATGCGCAGGAAGCCTCCGCAACGCCTGAAAAAGCCATGGCTTCCGCCGCGCTGCTCGATTCGCTCGTTCCCGGCGCCGGCCACCTGCTCCATATGCCGTCGCATATTTACATCAACACCGGCGACTACCATCTGGGCTCGCTTTCCAACGTCTATTCGGTAGAGGCCGACAGCACTTACATTACTACCTGCCACGCGCAAGGCGCGTACCCTCTCGCCTATTTCCCGCACAATTACCACTTCCTGGCAGCCACCGCTACGCTGGAAGGCAACTCCGACCTGGCCTGGCTGGCCGCGCGGAAAGTACAGCAATACACTGCAAAAGAGGTAATGCGCCAACCCGGCTGGGGCACGCTGCAACACTACTACACCATCCCCTATTATATTGCTGCGAAATTTTCGATGTGGGATACCCTTCTTGCTGAGCCGAGCCCGGCAAAAGATCTGATCTACCCGCGGGCGATCTGGCATTATGCAAGGGGATTGGCCTATTTGGGCAAACACGACCTCGCCCGTGCGAAGGAGGAAATGAAATCGCTCGCTTCGCTGGCAGCCGATACCACCCTGAAAAATATCACCGTCTGGAATATCAATACTTCCGTGGACCTGGTACAAATCGCCTCCAAAGTACTGTCGGCCGGCATCGCCGCCCGGGAAAACCAGCTCGACAAATCCGCCGCCCTGCTCCATGAGGCCATCGCCCTCGAGGACAACCTCAACTACAACGAGCCGCCCGACTGGTTTTTCTCCGTCAGGCACCACCTGGGATCGGTACTGCTCAAAGCCGGGAAGCATGCAGAAGCCGAGCGCGTATACCGCCAGGATCTGCTGACCTGGAAGAAAAACGGCTGGGCGCTGATAGGCCTTTACAATGCTTTGGTACAACAAAAAAACACCACCGAAGCACAGGCCGCAAAATCCGCTTTCGACAAATCCTGGCAGTACGCCGACGTCAAAATTGCCTCATCATCCAGCATTTTGGACTAGCAAAAAACAAAAGCGGGTGTCTCAAACCCATTCGAGACACCCGCTTTTATTTCCATTTTACTAAACGTCCATCGCGTCGTATACGATCACTTTGTCCCACAAATGGCTGCAATCCTTGATGAATTTCTGGTGGATCGGATGGTCCTGGTAGCTCGCCTGGCCGGCTAGGTCTTCAAAAAACATCAGTTCCGAAACCGCCCAGCTGTTGTCGACAACGTCCCTTTTTTCCGTACTCGCCACTACGCCAATGCGAAGTTCCTTAATCGCCTCGATCTTCCGCAGCGTTTTCAGGCCCTCGATGATCCTGTCACGATCCGCGACAGACCCGGGGTTTTTAAGCCAGAAAAATACATGGTGAACCAATGGTGTTTTGCCTTTCACGGGCGTAGCGGGCGCCGCTACCGACGCGGCAGCACCTGCCGCAAGCGTAACCGAGCTCGCAAGAAATTTACGACGGGAATTTGTCATAGTAAATGTTGAGATATAATGAAGGATGAAAATTGTTCGGCCGGGTAAGGGTCAAATATCCATGCGAAGCTATTACACCTGTTCCTAAAATTCAACCACCCTATCAAAATACGCCTTCGGCTGATAATTTTCATCGAATAGCAGCGGGTAATCTTTCCGGCCGCGGACGGGGAAATTGTCGAGCCAGGTTGTTTTGTCCGATACATTCCAGAAGGTGACGCCGGTGAGTACGCCGCGGTTTTTGCGGAATGTTTTGAAAAGCATTTCGTACTGCGCGGCTTGTTTGGAAATGAGGTCGGATGTGAGCGTGGTTTTGTCGGCGGAGGTCATTTCGCGGAG
>CAMLNK010000807.1 GCA_946481035.1 uncultured Dyadobacter sp.
GCCGCCAAATCCAGCTGGAACATTACCCACTGTGGGAGTAATGCATTAGTAAACCAGCTTTACAGGCCCAAGCAAGCCTGACGGCATAGGCTGCCAGCGGGTGGCATCGAACTTTTTATAGGTAATGTCCACGATATTGATGTCGTAAAATTTCTTCCAATCTGGCTGCTGCTGGTCGCGCAGGCGCATATAGTTGGCCGAAAGATTACTTACTTCAATTTCGAGGACGTTACCTTTTGCTTTCAATGCTTCCCCCGCATACAACTGGAAGGGAATATGCCACACAGTACCTAAGTCTTTCCCGTTCAATTTTACGCTTGCGACTTCCCGAACATCACCCAGACTGATTCCTGCATCCTCATACTGGCTCAATGGCCCTTTAAGGTCAAAAGTAATCCGGTACAGCGCTTTTCCCGAGAAATATTCGGCTGAATCTGGTAATGTCGTCCAGGATTTAAGTGAGGTCAGTTTTGCGGGCGCAGGCAATGAAGGCTTTCCCGTAAGAAATGTAACCTCCCAGCTTCCTTTGATTTCCATTTCCTTAGGAGACTCGTTCGAAAACGGCAAGTCGGATCCGTCGGTCGCACCTTCCAAAAAGCAGGATTCTCCCGGCGGCAGGTTCAAGAAAATCTCATCGCGACCATTTGTAGTTCGGATACTCAATAGTGACTCCCCGCGCAGTGGCCTATTCCTCGACATCATCGTTCCGTCTCCGATTCGCACCCAACCTTGCCGAAATGTATTTCCAAGATTGGCCACAAAGTATAATGGCGAGCCATCCGCTGTTTTCTTTCGGATAAATGTGAGCCCTTTGTCCGCCAGTTCCTCTCTCACCACCCCATTCTTTTCGAGATCGGCATTAAGGTCGTTCGAAACCCGTACATTTTGGAGTCTTGAAATTTGAGCCAAACCTTCGGTGAATGCTTTCTGCCGCCCTTCGTGATTGGCATTACCTGTCACCGTAACAGGCAATTTTTGATCAAAAACGATCTTAGCGCCCGCATTAGCCAGCCGCTGCAACTCTTTCAAAGTCTCTTCGGGTAAAAAGGTTGCCGACGGGATGAGCAAAGTCTTGTAAGTTGCATTCCCCGAATTCAAAACACCATTCGCCTCCGCCGTAAATTTCTTCAACTGCAAATCCGACACAAAATCGAATGCATAACCTTCCTTCCAAAGCCTTTCGGACAGCTTTCCAAACGGCAAATCCAACAGCCAGCGATCGACATGATGTACTTCCAGCAAATGCACGCCACCACCCGATTTTGCTTTCGTAGCCCACAAATCGTGAATCGGGAAATAAACAAGTACGTCGTTATCAGGCTTACTGTCCTGTAATAGTTTCTGGCACCATTCAACGTACCGGTTCAGCAGCGGGAAATGCTCAGAGAAATGGGAGGTTTTACCAAAATTGGTGGAAGCATAAAAGAGCCAGCCGGGAAAATTCTCCTTTCCGGGAGAATAAGTGGTGCCGTGGTAGAAAATATGATTGATACCCGCCGTAAATAGCTCATCGATCTGCGGCTTGATTTGGGATAACGAAACTTTGAAATGATTCGCAAGCCAGGTACCGGTTTCAGAACTCACCAATTTCTTTCCCGCCAAATTCGCCGCCGAAGAAGCGAACTTCATCGCCAGCGGATTCGGCGTCCCGAATTGATCGATCGAATAATCGGGGTCCACGCGCAGGCCGGGAATATTGAACCGGCTGGTACCAAACGATTCTGTTTCGGGAATATCTGCGGCCTCGTACAAATCGAGCAGGTTACCGGGCGATCCGTGTGCCTGGTAACGCGTCACAAACCCGTGCGCACGGCTCCAATCGGTCCAGGGCTTGGCATTGCGTTCCAATAGCAGCTCGGCCAGCGTCTGATGGTAATCGATCTTAACTAATGTCGCCTCCGGATTTCCGGTCGAGTCGTTGAGTAATGCTAGTTTGCTCAGCAAATCGTATTTTCTGCGCGATTGGAATTGCTGTGCAAAATCCTCCGTCCAGTTAGCGCCATATGCTTCATAAGAGTCATTGTACATCGATCGCGGCTTATCCGGCGATTTGGCAAATGCCGAATCAAAACGCGAGAGGTATTGCTGCATTCCTTTTGCATTGAATGGGTCGAGCACAAAGCCCTCTCCGCCCGGTGCAGCGCGTTTCACCTTTTGCCCGGTCGGCTTTACCAATGGTTTCCCATCCACGACCGTCATGCCTTGCGCCGCCATTGCCGACGTTACATTCGGCCCGCCAAATGGCCAGCCGGTACCGGTAGTCATGTCCACGCCCAGGCCCAGGCGCTTGCCTTCGCGAATAGTATGCTGCATTACATCCAGCCATTGCGCTCCCAGGAAAGGGATCGCCGCCTTTTCATACCCCTTAACCCCATAAATAGGGATGATATGCACGCCGCCCAGGCCCGATTTACTGAAATATTCGAGCTGGGATGTAATATCCGCTTTGGTTACCGCGCTGCCCATCCACCACCAATAGGTCCAAGGCTTGGTAGTCGATAAGGTTTGTGCACTGCTACGGGCAAACTGGGCGAGTATCAGGAGGAGAATGAGGAAAATCCGGCGCATGATGGGCAAGTGTTTTTCTTTAAAGACGCGCAATGCATTATCTACGCCATTACAAGGGATTATTTTGTCCGAAAACAAAAAGGGCGAAGCCGCTTTGGCTCCGCCCCCGAAATATCTTCCCCCGCAGATCAGTTATCATACGCCGAGCGCACCCGCGCCGCTACGAACTGACGTTCGGCCTGTGCCTTTTTGGAATTGCGGTACCAAAGGTAGCCGATCACCGCTACGAGAATGTAAGGGACCACAAACAGGAACATAATGCCGGTATTCAATCCCACACCTACATTATTCCGCCCGTTACCCATCGAGCTTTCAACCGATCCGCGACACATGGCGCATTGCGCAAATGCACCTGCGCTGTTCATCACGAACAAAACTACCAATCCGAATATCGCTAAGAACTTTTTCATACGTAATATGGACTAATCATCAGGTAAACGATCACACCGGTAACACTCACGTAAAGCCAGATAGGCATTGCCCATTTAACGGCCTTCCGGTGCTCGGTAATCTGGTTGGTATACCCAAAATACACCGCACGCAATACAAACCAAACGACCCCGATCGACAACACGATATGCGAGATCAGCAAAAAGTAATAAACGGGCCGTATAAATCCAGTCCCGCCGAATGGTGTAGCCTCGTTTGAAATGTGGTAAAGTACATAGCAAACCAGGAACACCGCTCCCAGCACGAATGCAGCCGTCATCGTTTGGCGGTGCGACGTG
>CAMLNK010000808.1 GCA_946481035.1 uncultured Dyadobacter sp.
ATCGCTGCTTACCGAACGGTGCCAGGGGCTGATCGCCGGAATGGTGACATTGAACCGCTTTTCGAGAAACTGACCTACCGACGTATGGTCGGCAACCTCGGAATTGACCCAACCACCTTTACTCCAAGGCGAAATAATGTACATTGGCACGCGCGGCCCCATGCCCCAGGGACGGACATTGCCGGTAATGGTATCGCGCTTGTCCTGATAAATACGACTCCGCACGGGCCCGCCCTTTTTCATACCGGCTTCGTGGAATGGATTGGGAAACTCCGAAGTACCCTTGTCGTTATTGAAATACATCCCAGCCAGGTCGATCGTCGACTTCCCGGCCAATGAGCCGTCGGCATTGTAAGATGGCACCGCCGGTGCCGGGAGGTGATCGAAAAGTCCGTCGTTTTCATCAAAAGTGAGGAAAAACACCGTTTTGCTCCAAACTTCGGGGTTAGCGGTAATGGCTGTCAGAACCTGGTGTGTAAAGTCACCTCCGCGGTTTGGGCTCGACGGCCCACTGGGGTGTTCCGAATTGCTCTGGGACGGTAACACCCAGCTAACCTGTGGCAGGGTATTGTTTTTGACATGCCCGGTCAGGTCTTTGATGGACCAGTGCTTCATTCCGTTTTCATAAACCGGCGAGCCGGGTTTAGCGCTCCGGAAGCTTTCAAAAGCCAAACAGCCATGCATGGCACCCTTCCAGTTATCGTTCGGATCCTGGTAAATGCGCCAGCTGACGCCTGCTTTTTGCAAAACATCAGGAATGGTGTCCCATTTGAATGCATTGCCCCGATAAGTATAACCCGGATCGGGCATTTTCCCCTCCACCCAGCAGCGCAGGTTTACCGGCTCAGAATCAACGTCGGTACAGTTGATCCCCGCGGCACGTTTTTCCGGATCGAAGTTCGACCCCGACCAGAAAACGATCCGGTTTGGATCGGTGCCAGTGGCAATGGAGCAGTGGTAGGCATCGCAAATTGTAAATGACTCCGCCAGCGCATATTGAAAGGGTATTTCCTCCCGCGTGTAGTAAGCCATAGAATAAGGCGTTTTGAACATCGGCCAGAAACCGTATTTCCCCTGGTTCCAAGCCGCTTGCGTATCCGGAAAATCGTGCGGGGTGCCGTTCACGAGCGCCGCATTGACCGTCTTTTTATCAGCGCGGTACGGTGAATATTCCCGCTTCCCATCCGACTGCACAAATGCGCGCTTGCCGCTCTCGAGCGGGATCGGGAACCGGTCGCCAAAGCCCCTTACGCCCCGCATTGCTCCGAAATAATGGTCGAACGAGCGGTTTTCCTGCATCAGGATCACCACATGCTGCACATCCTGAATTGTTTTGGTGGGGCTGTACGCCCTCACGGCCAATGCTTTACGAATCAACGGCGGCAGCAAATTCAATGCGGTGCCTGCGCCCGCGGCTCCCGCAGACATTTTAAGAAACTTCCGACGATCTATTCCCGACATTTTTCTGGTCAATTTTCAATTAAAAGACTGGGCTGCGCTTCATTTAACCGGCTGCGACAATCTCCATGCTCAATTTCATATACCGTTAATCTCCCAAAACCGACCATTTAAGAATTGGTGCATTTAAATCCGTTACCAAACCTCTGAAACCCCGTCTAAACGAGGATCAAAAACCGGTAAAATGTTTACCAAATCCGTAAACTTTTTTGTATCTTCATGGGGTATTATTTAGACGACACACTGACCGGCGAGCGGGTGCCCGCGGTCATCAGCAGGCTTTCAAGGAAAGAGGTAATGCTGGTTAGTAAAAAACAGTTTCATTTCGATTGGAGCAAGGAAACCCCATATGAGGTTTATGCTCTCCGGCTCGCGCGTTCGACGACAATTCTCGGACTTGTGTCTATCGACCATCAGCCGCAAAACCGAGCGATAGAAATTAGGTTGATTGCAAACGCAAAAGAGCATACAGGCGTCGGGAAAAGGTTAGACAGGATCGCCGGAAGTTTACTGGCTTTTGTTTGTATGAACTCATTCGACGCGGGATTCGATGGATTCGTTTACCTGATTCCCAAAACACACTTGATAAAGGTTTATCGAGAGAAGTACGGGTTCAGGAACACTGGCACGAGCATGTTTTTAAATTCAGATGATTCTAAAATTCTAATCCAGAAATATCATGAGAGTAGCGACCAAGAAGGAATTGAAGGTTATTAAAAAATTATTTGAGCAATACACTTTGGAGGAATTGGCGGATGCATTTGTATTCCCAATTCATCCTGATGATGTAGAGCAGGCAGAAAAAGACATGCAAGAATTCCGGGCAATGCGCCAACGGGAAATTGCAAACCGGACGCCGGAGCAGTGGATAGAAGCCAAAACGCTCCAAATCAAATACCAGATCCTCAGCTACATCGACAACTCCGAACCCAAAGAACACTGGAATTTCCAATACTTCCTGAACGAATACATTCGTGCACAGAATAAAAAAGACAAGGAATTCGCGGCGGATGTGGATGTGAAGCCGTACGTCCTGAGCCAGTACCTGAATGGCCACCGCACGCCACCGAAGGAATTCCTGATCCGGCTGGAACTGCATTCAAATGCGCTGATACCGGCTTCCTGGTGGTTCAGGCTGCTGCAAAAAACAAAGGAAGCGGAGCTGATGGCGGACACGGCTATTCGTGAACAGGAAAGCAAGCATGTCAAAAATAAAATCGAACTTGCGCTTTAAACGATCATCACTACTCCGAATGAACTTACGCGCATTTTCTCTTCGCTACCTGCTCCTGGTTGCGGTTTTCACTTGCTTTCATTTCGCCGGACAGGCTGCCGATACGCTCCGTATCGAAGGTGGGAAAATTTCAGGAATAACGGGTTCCGACGGCCGGATCAGCATTTACAAGGGCATTCCGTTTGCTGCCCCGCCTATCGGAGATTTACGTTGGAAGGCGCCACAGCCGGTCAAAAAATGGAGCGGCGTGCTGGCTTGCGACAAGTTCGGGCCCAGTCCGGTACAGGGCGAACCGGTACCTTTCAGCATGTGGAGCGCGGAGTTTCTGATCCCGAAAACGCCCATTAGCGAAGATTGCCTTTACCTGAATGTGTGGACCGACAAACAAGGCAAAGCAGCCACGAAGAAGCCGGTGCTCGTCTGGATCTACGGCGGGGGCTTCGTAAGCGGCGGGGCGGGATGTGCTATTTACGATGGCGAAGCAACAGCCAAAAAGGGCGTAGTTTTTGTAAGCATCAATTACCGCGTGGGTGCATTCGGCTTTTTTGCGCATCCTGAACTCACGAAAGAGTCGGGAAAGAATGCTTCCGGAAATTATGG
>CAMLNK010000809.1 GCA_946481035.1 uncultured Dyadobacter sp.
AAGTGGCCTTCCGTCTCAGTGAGTCTACTCCCTGGTATTGCTTATACAAATCGTAAGTGGGCGATATTGCAAACCAACCAGCCTGCCCCGCGGCTGAAATCTCAGCTCCCCCCGGCGAATAGATTTGGAGCATATTTCCTTCCAGCCACCCGGCACCTGCGGCCCATTGCAAGGCAAATAGGGATTCCTGGTTATCGTTAAACTGCGTTTTGAAAAGATCCGCATAGTTGGGCAGCAGCGATAAGCCGCTTAGCTTGCAGACATTGCCCGCATGTAATTTGGCACTATCGAGCAGCGCCTGGTTTCGCGGGCCGTTGCCCTTTGCATCCAGCCCCGCCCAGGTCAGGTATACTTTCGCCAACATGCCTTGTGCCGACCAGGTCGATACCCTTCCGGCATCTTTCGCCGGCAGGTGTTTTGCAGCAAAAAGCAGGTCATTTGCCGCAAACCGGTAAACATCCTCAACATTATTGCGGTACACCAATGGAGAATTGATCAGCCTGGTATTGTCTTCGATAATGGGGACGTCCCTCCATTGCAGGGCCAGGTTATAGTAGGCGTACGCGCGCAAAAATTTCGCTTCGGCAATAGCCCCGTTCCGGTCTTTTTCAGGAATGGAAGCAGGCGCTTTTTCCTGAATGGCTTTGATGGTAACATTGCAATGTGCGATGATCTTGTACATCGCTTTCCAGCTCGCAATCATGATCTCGTTGCTTCCGCTGACAGAAAAAGTATGCAGCTGCACCGCATCCCCCCAGTAATTAACGGCCATGTTACCGCTCAAAACTTCACCGATCGGCAAGTAGCAGGTATAGTTCCACTCTGCCCAAGGTTTACCTCCGTAAAGGGCAGCCGTCGCCAGCCGTAGGTCATTGGTTGTCTGATAAAAGTTATCTGCACTGATCTGCGACAATGGCGGACGGTCCAAAAAGCTTTCACTGCATCCGGCCATGCAGGCGCCGGCGAAAAGCAACGCTGCCGCCAGTTTATTCTTTATTTTCATTGCTTAATACTTTAAGATTCAAATCATTAGGAAGAATTAACCCGGGAGACCCTATTTGGTCAGCTGTAAACTTGCCCCTACGGTGAACACGCGCGGCTGCGGATAGAAACCGCTGTCATATCCTGCATTGAGCGGGTTCCAGGAGCCAATCTCGGGGTCCATTCCCTTGTATTTGGTAATCAGGAACGCGTTGGACACATTGACATACACCCGTAATGCATGAATGTGCGCCTTTTCCAGTAGCCTGTCGGGAAGTGTGTAGCCAAGCGAAATGGTCTTGAACCGGATGAACGAGCCGTCCTCGACATATTTGTCGGAAGCCCTGTTGTTGCCGTTCGTATTGTCATTTCTAATGCCGGGAATGTCCGTATCGGGGTTACTCACGTAAACATTATTGATATCGGTTGCAGGCTTGTCGGGATCGATCAAAGCGAGTTTGGCGTAATTGTTCAGCGCTTTGAGGTAGCCGAAACTAGTCCCGGGATATTCGCCGGTCATGCGCATTTGGTTGAACACCTTATTACCATAGTTACCGGTCAGGAAGATGTTCAGGTCAAATTTTTGAAAGGAAATCGAGTTGTTAAGTCCGAATTGCAGTTTCGGGATGGGCGATCCGAGGTAGGTTTGGTCCCGCTCGTCGATCGCTCCGTTGCCATTGATATCCTTGAATTTAAGGTCGCCATACCAGATACTACCTCCGGCTGCACCCACCGGCAGGGGAGCACCGTTCTTGGTGGGTAATGCGTGCGTCTCGAAGTCTTCCTTTTTTGCAAAAACGCCATCTGTCTTGTAGCCGTAGAACTCGCCGATCGAGTTGCCGACAATGGTCTGGCTGTACGGCCATCCCACGAGCGAGGCACCATCAGTATTCAGTTTCAACACCTTATTGACATTCCGGGAAACGGTCAGGTCGGTTTTCCAGGTAAGCGCCTTTCCCTGAATATTGGTTGAGCTGATTTTGAAATCGAAGCCCTTGTTGCTGATCGTTCCTACGTTCACGTACGGCGCATCGAGTGCCCCGGGCGACCAGCCCACAGCGGTTCCTGAATAAAATGGCAATGGAACTTGCATTAAAAGACCGTCGGTTTTCCGGTTGTATAAATCGACGGAGAAGTTGAGCCGCCAGGATAGCAATGCAGCGTCCAGACCAACATTGGCATATTTGGTTTTTTCCCATTCCACATACGGGTTTCCGATGTTCTCGGTGAGCTGCGATATTCCCGACAAACCGGTGGCCACCGTCGCTAACGTAGATGTATATGCGAAGTCCCTTACATTCTGGTTATTGGTCAAACCATAGCCTACCCGGAGCTTCAACTCATTGATATCCTTGAAATTTTTCAAAAAGCCCTCATTCTGTATTTTCCAGGCCAATGCACCCGAATAAGTAGTTACCCACCGGTTTCCGGCAGCAAACCTGGAAGAGCCGTCGGCCCGGACATTACCAGTTATGAGATACTTATCAAACAACCCAAAATTCAACCGGCCGAAGTAGGATTCCTGCGCGTTCTGCGTTTTCGAACCGGAATTGGTTGCCGAAGTAGGGTCACCGCTGTTGATCACCTGCACATTGTTGGACGGGAAATTATTACGGCCCGCGCCCACGTTCTCGCCTTTGCTCAACTGCGCCTCGTGGCCGACCATTACATTGGTATTATACCGCTCGTCGAACGTACGCGCATAGGTAAGGTAGTTTCTGATGGTTAGATAGACGCTCTGGCTGTAATTGTAAGAAGCGCTGTTGCTGTTGTTCTTCACAAGCCCCATGGTGTAGCTTGGGTTGAATTTGTCCTCTGTCGCCATCGAGAAGCTTCCCGTAACTTCGTTTCGCAACGTGAGCGATTTGCTGAAAGCGATCTCCGCGTAGGCATTCCCAAACAGCTGGTTGCGGTTTACCTGGTCTTTGTTGATACTCGCGATGGCATAGGGATTAATGGTGCTATTTACCCAACCGTTAGGGTTATACGCACCGCCCCAGCTGCCGTCGGCATTGGTGACGGGAATGTCGGGCGTTTGGCTTAATGCCGAATTGATGACATTCGAACTGGTCGAATTGACATTCTCCTTGATATTGGCCAGTTGCAGGCTCGTACCGATTTTCAGCCAATTAGTCGTCTTGTTGTCCAGATTCAACCTGACGGATATCCTTCTGAAATCCGAGCCCAGCGCGATACCGTCCTGCTTGAAATACGAGCCCGAGAGCAGGTACTGGGTTTTGACATCGCCCCCGTTGACGGTAATGGTATGGTTAGTCATCGGCGCGTTTCTGAACAGCTCCTTTTGCCAGT